>CALISX010000598.1 GCA_938041725.1 uncultured Lachnoanaerobaculum sp. | reverse complement strand
TTTGTGTGCAATGGGCATGCTCGCATGAGCGGATATTCTGGCATCGGACGGGACAACAGGCCCTCCTGCCTGGATTGCAAATACAGGAATTCATTGCCTAAGGGAAACGGTATGCTATATAATAAGCCTTATGCTTTATACAGCCAGGGGCCAGGACGCATTGCCCTTGAGGAAAGCTCATTTTTTTACAGGTATGGAGGAGGATATGCCGGATGTGGTTTTTCCCCATTTGGGGATTCAGATTCAAACTTTAATCAATCATATTGATGTATTTGGATTTCGCATTACCTTTTACGGGATCATTATCGGGATCGGTATGATCCTGGGAATACAGCTGGTGATGCAGGATGCCAAAAGAAGGGGCCAGGACCCGGATCTATATTTAAATTTTGCCCTGGCGGCCATTATTATTTCCATTATAGGAGCCAGGATATACTATGTGATTTTTTCCTGGGAGATGTATAAAAATGACCTGCTGCAGGTCTTTAATATCCGAGGGGGAGGGCTGGCTATTTACGGAGGCGTGATTGCAGGGGTTGCCACCATGTATGTATTTTGCAGAGTAAAAAAGCAAAGCTTCTTTTCCATGGGAGACAGTGCGGTTTTGGGACTGCTTACCGGGCAGATCCTTGGACGATGGGGGAATTTTTTTAATGCGGAAGCCTTTGGAGGCTATACGGATTGGCTGCTGGCTTTGCGCTACAAACTGGATTTGGTGAATGCCGGGATGCTGAATCAGCAGGTTTTGGACCATGTGATCACAGAAAATGGGGTGCAGTACATTCAGGTGCATCCCACCTTTTTATATGAAAGCTGCTGGAATCTGCTGCTGCTGGTTTTTTTGCTGTGGTATCGGAAAAGAAAGGCTTTTACAGGGGAGATTTTCCTTATGTACCTGGGAGGATACGGTCTGGGAAGGATGTTTATTGAATCCCTTCGTACAGACAGTCTTCTCCTTCCCTATACCAGTATCCCAGTATCCCAGGTGCTGGCAGGGCTTTGTTTTATCAGTTCCCTGGCTTTGATCATCTGGAAGAGAAAGAAGGCCGGAAAGGGCGCCCATGCGAATTAATAAGCTTTTATCCCGGCTGGGAATTTTTTCCAGACGCAGCGCAGATACAGCCATTGATGAGGGCAGGGTCTATGTGGGAGAAAAAAAAGCCCATACCGGTCTTGAGGTAAAACCAGGAGAAACAATCTATGTGGACGGACAGCCTGTGGGAGGGATAGAGGATTTGGAAAGGATCCCTCCCCTGGTCATTGCCCTGCACAAACCCCGGGGTATTGTATGCACTGCTTCTCATAAGGACAGGGCACCCAATGTGGTGGATTTTGTAGGGCTTTCCCAAAGGGTATACCCGGTGGGAAGACTGGATAAGGACTCCGAGGGGCTGATTTTATTAACCAATCAGGGGGATTTGGTGAACCCCATGATGAAGGCCCAGAGCTTTCATGAAAAGGAATACCATGTCACCATT
>CALISX010000597.1 GCA_938041725.1 uncultured Lachnoanaerobaculum sp. | reverse complement strand
ATGGAGCTTTCCAAACGGGGAAACCAGATTACGGAGCAGAATGTAGACTATACCATTTCCCTGTCCTATGGGGAGGGAGAGTCTCATATTTTAGAAATTGACAAGGATGTGGTGGCCAGGACCATCCAGGGAAAACCCATTAAGCCAAAAACCCTGGGACAGAAAAAATATGTGGATATGATCCGGGAAAAAATGATTGTATTTGGGGTGGGGCCGGCAGGAACCGGAAAAACCTATTTGGGCATGGCTATGGCCATCCAGGCCTTTAAGGAAAACAAAGTAAACCGGATTATCCTTACCCGTCCTGCCATTGAAGCAGGAGAAAAGCTGGGGTTTTTGCCCGGGGATCTGCAAAGTAAAATTGATCCTTATCTTCGGCCTTTGTATGATGCTTTGTACCAGATTATGGGAGCGGAAAGCTATGTGCACAATTCGGAAAAGGGACTGATTGAGGTGGCACCCCTGGCTTATATGAGGGGACGGACCTTGGACAATGCCTTTATTATTTTAGATGAGGCCCAAAACACCACCCCTGCCCAGATGAAAATGTTTTTGACCAGAATCGGATTTGGTTCCAAGGTAATTATCACCGGAGACCAAAGCCAGAAGGATTTGCCGGAAGGGCATGTCTCAGGGCTGGATTCTGCCTTGAAAATTTTAAAAAACATTGAGGACATCGGGGTGTGTATGCTGACCAACAAGGATGTGGTACGTCATCCCCTGGTGCAAAAAATTGTGGAGGCCTATGATTCCTATGAGAAAAAGAATCAGCGCCGGGAAAAAAATAAAGTTTTCACAAGGCAGAACCGATGAGTATTTTGATTTCCTATGAAGTAGCAAAAACACTGGAGATTCCCTGGGAAACCATCATAGAAAATATGGTGCAGCTTTCCCTGGAACAGGAAGCATGTCCCTTTTCAGCAGAGGTGTCAGTGACAATTACGGATGATGAGGGGATTCGTGCTATTAATAAGGAATTCAGAGGACTGGATACTTCCACAGATGTGCTTTCTTTTCCCTTCCAGGAGTTTTCTGTGCCAGGGGATTTTAAGGCTTTGGAAAAGCACTCGGAGGCCTTTAATCCAGAAACCGGAGAGCTGGTGCTGGGAGATATTATCCTTTCCCAGGATCACATCCTGCGCCAGGCCGAAGAATACGGCCATTCCCTTACCAGAGAACTGGCTTTTTTGGTGGTGCATTCCATGCTCCATTTAATGGGCTATGATCATATGGAGGAAGGGGAGAGGGAGGAAATGGAACAGAGACAGAGGGCTGTCTTAGACAAGGCCGGAATTTTCCGTTAGGGAAGCAGGAGCAGGGCTTTCCTTGGGAAATACCAGATTGACCAAATTGTC
>CALISX010000596.1 GCA_938041725.1 uncultured Lachnoanaerobaculum sp. | reverse complement strand
GAGGCCCAGCTGCACTTTAAGGAGAGGAAGGTGCGGGAGGATTTACTGCGCATTGGAGAATTGCCAAAGGATCTGGTGGACAGAGTAATGGAACCTATTTTAGGAATGCCCCTTCCCCTTCGCTATAGAAACAAAGCCCAGTACCCCGTGGGCCTTGCAAAGGGGCGGCCCATTGCCGGGTTTTATGCCGGCAGATCCCACCAGGTGATCGAAGGGCCGGACTGCCTGCTGGGACCCAAAGAAAACCCTGCCATTTTAGACACCATTCTACATTGGATCAACAAATACCATGTGCCGGTGTACGATGAGAAAACCGGGCTGGGACTGGTCCGCCACATTCTTTTACGAAAGGCCTTTTCCACAGGGGAGTATATGGTTTGTCTGGTGGTTAATGGGAACACCATTCCCAAAGTCCGGGAGCTGACGGCTGCTTTGTTGAAGCTGGAAAAGAAGGCGGGATTTTCCTGTCATCTGGGCAGTCTTTGCATCAACCAAAACACTTCCCGGGGAAATGTGATTATGGGCAGGGAAACCAGGACTCTATACGGTCCGGGATATATTACAGATACCATCGGGGATATCCGCTTTCGAATTTCTCCTCTTTCCTTTTATCAGGTGAACCCCTGGCAAACAGAGCGGATGTATGGGAAGGCCTTGGAGTTTGCCAACCTCCAGGGGAAGGAAACTGTGTGGGATCTGTACTGCGGCATCGGTACCATTTCCTTGTTTTTAGCGGGAAAGGCAAAGCAGGTGTATGGGGTGGAAATCATTCCCCAGGCCATTGAAAATGCCATGGAAAATGCTGCCATAAACCACATTGAAAATGCCCGGTTTTTTACCGGGGCGGCGGAGGAGATTCTGCCCAGGTGGTATAAAGAGCATCCCGGGGAGAGAATTGATGTGATCTGTGTAGATCCCCCCAGGAAGGGCTGTGATGAAACTTGTCTGGAAACCATGGCAGCCATGGCCCCCAAGAGGATTGTATATGTGAGCTGCGACCCCGCCACCCTAGCCCGGGACATCCGGTATTTACGGAAACGGGGCTATGAATTGGAGCGGGTACAGCCGGTGGACAATTTCCCCCAGACGGTGCATGTGGAGTGCATAGCGTTGATACAAAAAGTGAAA
>CALISX010000595.1 GCA_938041725.1 uncultured Lachnoanaerobaculum sp. | reverse complement strand
CAGTATGGGGCGCATCTGCCTCTGCGAGGGGATTCCATTTGCAAAGCATCCGCGCACTGCCGCTCTCTGTTATTTCTCTGTTTCTCCCGTCCAGTCCATGATGCCGCCGAATTCATAGACCTTGGTGTAGCCCATGTTGGCCAGCTTATTGGCGGCCTCCTGGCTGCGCCTTCCCGATCGGCAGTAGAGTAAAAGCACCTGATCCTTATTGGGCAGAAGCTGGGGCTGGGAATCCCCAATCTCCTCTACAGGCAGGTTTATGGCACCGGGAATATGTCCTTCTTCGAATTCCTCCTTGGTGCGTACATCCACAAGGAGGAAGTCCTTTTCCTCCTCCATCATTTGCTTTGCCTGATCCTGGGAAATATGCATAAATCCTGTACTCTGGACAGCACTGCCGCTCTCCTGTGCCTGCTGGCTTGTCTGAGGCTGCTGACTTGTCTGGGACTGCTGGCTGGGGGGCGTGCCGGTTTCTGTAGCCAGTGCCGTACTGTCGGTACTGCTTTCTGCTGTGGTAGTGTTGGCCGCTGCACCGCATCCTCCCATTAACAAGGGAAGGGCCGCTAAGATAAACATCATTTTCTTCATATTCTCCTCCATTCGTTATGTTGCGGGGATTTGCCCATGGGCGAATCCTGTCTAAACCTTAAAAGGTCTGGTTATAGCTGTTTTTTTGCGGCTTTTTGTTTAAGGCATAGCCGATCACGCCTCCCACCAGTCCCCCGATTACATGGGAGAGATTGGATACATTGTTGTGCACTGCCAAGCCTTCATACACCTGCTGGCCAATAAAAATCAAAGCCACCAAAATCACACTCAGGGGAATCTCCCCCTCTCTGAATTCCGTAAAGGAAGTGAGCAAAATAAAGGCAAACACCACGCCGCTGGCACCGCACAGGGCCACATTCCAAAACAGAAAATAGTTCACCACCCCGGTAATCAAGGCTGTAATCAGTATAATTTCCAGTATCTTTGCTGAGCCGTGTTTTTGCTCCAGCATAGGCCCTAACAGCAGCAGATACGAGGCGTTTCCAATAAAATGAGCCCAGCCGCTATGTCCCAGCACATGGGTGAAAAACCGCAGATAGGTCAGGGGTGAGAGCAAAGAGGAATGATAGGTCATAAACAGCAGCCGGTTGCTGAACCCCATGGTGATCCGGTTGGCAATCATGGCAAAAAAACTCAAAAATACAAATCCCAATACCACCGGAGCATTAAACGTAATTCGTAAATGTTTCATATATCTCCTTTCCAAGGAAGGGGAATGGTTCCCTATGGTGCATCTCGTTTACAGGTATCCAAGGGATATTATACCATAGGAAAATCCCCTTGTGGATCCTGTATTCTGTCCCTCTAAAGGACCTTTTCTTTTGGAAAACTTTCTTTTGGAAAACCGGTTAATCCGCCTTGCCAAAAGAAAGACAGCGCTTCACATATTTTCCTGTATAAGACCTTTCGTTTTCTGCCACTTCCTCCGGGGTGCCTGCGGCAATCACCTGTCCGCCCCCTTCTCCTCCTTCCGGCCCCATATCCACAATATAATCTGCGGACTTGATGACATCCAGGTTATGCTCAATCACCACCACCGTATTTCCGCTGTCGGAAAGCCGGCGCAAAATCTCCACCAGCTTATGTACATCTGCAAAATGCAGGCCCGTGGTGGGCTCATCTAAAATATAAATGGTTTTTCCTGTGCCCCGTTTGGAAAGCTCTGACGCCAGCTTGATCCTTTGCGCCTCCCCTCCGGACAGCTCTGTGGAGGGCTGCCCCAGCTTGATATAGGAAAGTCCCACATCAAAGAGGGTTTGAATTTTCCTTTGGATGGTGGGAACATTTTCAAAAAAAGCCAGTGCCTCCTCCACAGTCATTTCCAGCACATCATAAATGGTTTTCCCTTTGTAGCGTACCTCCAGGGTTTCTCTGTTGTAGCGCTTTCCCCCGCACACCTCGCAGGGCACATACACATCCGGCAAAAAATGCATTTCAATTTTAATGATGCCGTCCCCGGAGCAGGATTCACAGCGGCCCCCCTTTACATTAAAGCTAAAGCGGCCTTTTTTATATCCCCGCATTTTTGCATCAGGGGTGGCTGCAAACAGATCTCGGATCATGTCAAACACCCCGGTATAGGTGGCGGGATTGGAGCGGGGGGTTCTTCCGATGGGGGACTGATCAATGGCAATCACCTTATCCAGCTGCTGGGCCCCCTCAATGCTTTTGTATTCCCCGGGAATGGTATGAGCCCGGTTCAATTTCCTGGCCAGAGCCTTATATAAAATCTCATTTACCAAAGAGGACTTGCCGGAGCCGGACACCCCGGTGACACAGGTCATCACCCCAATGGGAAGCTTGGCCTCCACATTTTTTAAATTGTTGTGCCTGCCCCCCTTGATGGTAATCCAGCCGGCAGGAGTCCTTCGCTCCCTGGGCACAGGAATCGTAATCTCCCCGGAAAGGTATTTGCCTGTAATGGAGGCAGGATTCTCCATAATCTCCCGGGCTGTGCCAATGGCCACCACCTCCCCCCCATGGGAGCCGGCTCCGGGGCCGATATCCACAATACAGTCCGCCTCCCGCATGGTGTCCTCGTCATGCTCCACCACAATCACTGAATTGCCAATATCCCGGAGATGCTTTAAGGTGGCCAGAAGCTTGTCATTGTCCCTTTGGTGGAGACCGATGCTGGGCTCATCCAAAATATAGGCCACCCCCACCAAACCGGAGCCGATCTGGGTGGCCAGGCGGATGCGCTGGGCCTCCCCGCCGCTTAAGGTGCCGGTGGAACGGGTAAGAGACAGATAGTCCAGCCCCACATCAATCAAAAAACTAACCCGGGCATGAATTTCCTTTAGAATCAAGGCTCCAATGGCCCTTTGCATGGGGCTGAGCTCTAAATGGTCAATAAAGTCCCGGAACCTGGTAATGGACACATCCGTAGCATCATAAATATTTTTACCCCCCACAGTCACCGCCAGGGCCTCTTTTTTCAAACGCCTTCCCTTGCAGCCTTTGCAGGGAGCAATGCGCATATACTGCTCATACTCCTCCTTGGCGCTTTGGGAAAAGGTTTCCCGGTAACGTTTTTCCACATTTCGAATTAGTCCCTCAAAGGCCACAGGGTACACCCCGCTTCCCCTTTGGCTGGAATATTTCACCTGCACCTCCACAGCGGTTCCATATAACAGGATGTCATGAATTTCCTTTGGGTACTCTTCAAAGGGGGTGTCCAGATCAAAATGAAAATGCTCTGCCAAGGCGGTCAGCACCGCATTGGTAAAGCTTTTTTTATCATTGCTGCTTTGCCAGCCCATCACCGTGATGGCTCCCTGGTTAATGGAAAGGGATTTGTCGGGAATCATCAGATCCTCGTCAAATTCCATGGTATACCCAAGACCAGCGCAATCGGGACAGGCTCCAAAGGGATTGTTAAAGGAAAAGGTTCTGGGCTCCACCTCATCAATGGAAATGCCGCAGTGGGGACAGGCAAAGTTCTGGGAAAATTTCATCGCTTCCCCATCCATTACCTCCACTGTGGCATAACCGTTTCCAAGAGCCAGGGCCGACTCCAGGGAATCCGTCAGCCTTTGTTCCAGCCCGGGTTTGGCGGAAAGCCGGTCAATCACAATGTCTATGCTGTGCTTGATATTTTTATCCAAGGTGATTTCCTCGGACAGCTCATACATGTTTCCATCAATCATGGCCCGGACATAACCGGATTTTTTGGCACTGTCCAGCACCTTTTCGTGGCGTCCCTTTTTCCCCTTTACCACCGGGGCCAAAATCATATATCTGGTTTTTTCCGGCAGCTCCATGATCCGATCCACCATCTGGTCAATGCTTTGCCGGTGGATTTCCTGACCGCACTGGGGACAGTGGGGAATGCCGATGCGGGCATACAAAAGCCGCAGATAGTCATAGATTTCCGTCACCGTGCCCACCGTGGATCTGGGATTTCGATTGGTGGACTTTTGGTCTATGGAAATGGCCGGAGACAATCCCTCAATGCTTTCCACATCCGGCTTTTCCATTTGTCCTAAAAACATCCTGGCATAGGAAGACATGGACTCCATATAGCGTCTTTGTCCCTCTGCATAGATTGTATCAAAGGCCAAAGAGGACTTCCCGGATCCGGAAAGCCCTGTTAATACCACCAATTCCCCTCTGGGAATATCCAGAGACACATTTTTTAAATTGTGCTCATTGGCGCCTCTTATTTTTATATATTGTTTTTCCATCTTACTCCGTATCATAAACAACAGGCCTGGTCAGAGTGCCTGTGCCTGGCCCGCACAGTACCCCCCATGCCGGGCCCCGGCAATACCATACATATCAGTCTGCCCATCACTTCACTGCAAAGCAGCCGGCTGCCGCGTGTTCTTTTCACAAAATCTTAAAGTCGAAGAAAGACACCGGCAATACCATGTTCATGGCACTCCTCCCGGAACCGGCTGCCTGAGAAAATTCTACTAGAATGCAGGGAACTTTGCAAGCAAAGCCTGCCCATTGACACCCCCATGGGAAAGGAGTATCCTTGTAAAAAACTTCGGGAGAACAATATGCAGTCCATTATTCTTTGCGGCTTTATGGCCAGCGGAAAATCCGCCGTGGGAAGGGCTTTGGCCAGGCGCCTTCATCTTCCCTATATTGACACCGATGCCCTTTTGGAGTCCACCTTTCATACCACCATTCCAGAAATGTTTGCTGCAAAGGGAGAGGCTTACTTTAGAGACCGGGAGCATGACATTGCCAAAATAGCCGCCGGTCTTTCCGATCATGTCATTTCCACCGGAGGAGGAATGCTTACCTTCCCTAGAAATGCCGCCCTGTTAAAAAATTCCGGCACCATTGTTTACCTGAGCCGGAATTTTGATACCCTGTATGCCCTTCTATCCCGGGATGCCTCCCGGCCCTTGGCCCGGGGCAAAAGCAAAGAAGAGATCCGGGCCCTTCATGACAGCCGCATGGCAGCCTACCAAAGCTGTGCCCGCTTTACCGTACAAAATGACGGCACCATAGAGGAGTGCGTGGACAAAATCCTCTCCCTGCTCTAAGCATGGAATGCTTCCTGGCCCGGAGGATTACCGGTTGTCCACCCTTTCTGGATAGAGATCATGCCAAAGGAGGCGGCGGTTTGCCATCTCTTCCCATTTGGTTCCGGGCTTTCCGTAGTTGCAGTAGGGATCAATGGAAAGTCCGCCCCTGGGCAAAAACTTTCCCCACACCTCAATGTATTTGGGATCCATCAGGGCAATCAGATCCTCCATGATAATGTTGATACAGTCCTCATGGAAGGCCCCATGGTTTCGAAAAGAAAACAGATACAGCTTCAGACTTTTGCTTTCCACCATTTTCACATCCGGCACATAGGAAATATACAAAGCAGCAAAATCCGGCTGGGAGGTGATGGGGCAAAGGGAGGTAAACTCCGGACAGTTGAATTTCACAAAATAATCCCTTTGGGGGTGCTTATTCACAAAGGTCTCCAGCACCTTGGGATTGTAGTCCATACTGTAGGCCACATGTTTTTGTCCCAGCAAAGTCAAATTCTCATTTTCTCTCATGTTTTTCTCCTTCTGCCTTCCCCAGTGCCGGGTCGGCTGCCCCATTGGCGGCAAAGGCCGCTGCCCGGTCCAGACAGGTACCGCATTTTTGGCAGGGGACCTCTCCTCCCTCATAGCAGGACCAGGTCAGTTCATAGGGAACCCCCAAAGACAAACCGATCTTTACCACCTCTTTTTTGTTTTTATCAATAAAGGGGGCTTCGATGCGCACCTGTCCCCCGCTTCCCTCCCAAACTGCCTGGGAAATGGCCCGGTGAAAGGCGGGGGAACAGTCCGGATAGGCTGCCCCTGCTCCGTCGTCCTTGTGGGCCCCGTAATAGATCACGCTGCAGCCCTTGCTCAAAGCCAGGCTGGCAGCGGCGGATAAAAACAAGCCGTTTCGAAAGGGCACATAGGTGCTCACCGGCTTTAGCTCTCCCCTTTGCTGGACTTCGTAGCTTCCCTTGGGGATCTCCTCCTTCGATTGCTTTAACAAGGTGCTGTCACTGTATTGAAAAATCGAATACAGGTCTAAAAAAAGCGCCTCCACCTGGTAAAATCCGGCCACGGCCCTGGCCGCCTGCAGTTCCTTATCATGCTTTTGACCATAGGATACCGCCAAAGCAATCACATTGTCTCTGCCGTATTTTTCCACTGCCATTCCCAGGGCGGTGGCAGAATCCACGCCCCCGCTGCTAAGAACCATTGCCTTCATATTCTTCCTCCCGGCTGACTGATATACATTTGCAGACTGCTGTCTGTAAAAAACCTTCCCCGCAGCTCTGCGGTAAAG
>CALISX010000594.1 GCA_938041725.1 uncultured Lachnoanaerobaculum sp. | reverse complement strand
CGTCTTTTCCTGGCAAACGATAGCCGAACTGACGGCATAGATCATCGATAAAGGCAAATACCGCATAAACAGGGACAGCAAGGGCTTAAAAACACAGGAAGCCCAGCAGCTGTCCCTTTTTGATTTTGCAGATTTTGTCGTACCGGAGCAAGTGATACCGGCAGAACCCATGTCTTATGGCAGCCTCCGTTATCCCCAGCAGGTAATCGACGAGGCCCTCTGTATCGGGGCCAATGACAAAAACAGCAGACTCATTGTTTGCGCGTACTTTATGAAGGACAAATCCCTTGCGGACAATGCCCACTTCCTGATGGAGCATTACGGTGAAAACGGCGCGGGTTTCTATCTGGGTGGCCGGCAATGTGCCATCTGGTACAACGCCGAGGGCATCCGCCTCTCCTCCGGGGACAGCGCACAGGGAAATGCCTCGATGTTGATCTCCTGGGAGGATGCCGCCAGACGTATCCGGGAACTGCTGGACGCCGGGCGGTATATGCCACAGGAAGAGCTTGACCGGGTGGAGGGCTTTGAATATCAGGAAATCGCTGACACCCTCTGGTATCTCCGGCAGGATTTTTCGGAGGAAGCAAGGAAGCAAAACCTGTTGCCGGAGGTCAGCCGTATCTATGCGTCAAGTGGCGGATTCCCGGAGCAGACGGCGCAGATCAAGGAGCTGCTGAAACAGCCGGAGTCATTGCAGGGGCTTGTGGAGGAACTGCGCGGCTTTATCGACGCCTACGAGGGAAACCATGATCTTCTGCGTTTTCGGTTCCACCGGCCCAAACGAATATTGGAACGGCTGGCCGACCTGCAGCGGGAGCCGGTCCGCTTTACCGCCGCCAAAGAGTATGATCCTAAACGACGTTTCTTTATCACCCTGGACGAAATCGACAAGCTCCTGCGAGGAGGTACGTCAGATTACCGGCTTGGCGTATATGCCTTTTTCCTTGCCCATGAAGATGCGAAAGAACAGGAACAATACCTGCGCTCCTGTCACGGTGAATACAGCGGCTCCCATGGAGGAAATGACAACACGGAATATACCGGAAAAGGCGTCTCTTTCAGCCACGGCAGCATCACGGCACCCTATGCCAAACTGGACTGGAGCTGGAACAAGGCAGCCCGCCGCATTGCTCTCCTGATCGAGAGCGGCAGCTTTCTGTCCGAAGAAGACCGTGCATCTATGCCGGAGTATGAACGGCGGGAGCTTTCAACC
>CALISX010000593.1 GCA_938041725.1 uncultured Lachnoanaerobaculum sp. | reverse complement strand
CGTACACCACAACACGCTTCCCTGCTGCCTGGAGATGTTTTGTGATAAAAAGCTTTGTCTCAGCCGACATCTGCGGCCCGTAGAAGAAATCCAGCCCCAGCTGTTTCGCAATAAACCTCCATATCCTCTCATGGCCAGAAGTCAAAATATAGGTATCCTCGGTGATTGCATCCTTAACCGTCTCATTGAAATGAACCGGCATTTCAGTAAGGTCGTCAAAGGAATACTGCTTGAACTCTTCATTTTGTTTCCACGCCTGGTAGCCCGTATAAAAGTTCCCATCATACAGATACGTCTTATATCCAAAAACCGTTCCGCTGCTATCCTCGATTATGAGTGTTTTATCTCCATCCAAAAGCACGATGGTATCAGATTTGCTTTTCTGGATGATATAATCTGCACATTCTTTGGCATAAGCGGCGCAGCTATAGCCATGTACGATCTCCCTGATAAACTCTATGATACCGGAAACATCCTTAAAACAGTTGTCCGGCGGATTATCAAGAACATAAAAATCCTTACCATTGCCCTGGCAGTATTTCCTTAGTCCGGCGATCTCTGTATTCTGCCATGCAGCGATATCATACTTCAAATATTTCCGATTCTTATCAGAAACCGCCATGCGTTCTTTTATAGTATCCGGGGAAACATAGAGATATAGGTACACATCGTACATTTTCCCTTCATCTTCAGTGAAGGCGATTTCATCCCCAAAAGCATAATGCCCGTCCATGATGAAGGTTTCCTTCGCCATCATCAGCTGAGCAACTGCTTTTCTGTCCCGTTCCCTTCCTACTTCATCGCAGGTATCAAAATCCGGATCATATTCTCTAAGAAGCCTGCTGCCGACTATAACTTCTATAAAATCTATCTGATCCAAAATGTAAGTTTTCCCTGCTGTGGGCATTCCATATAATCCTATTCGCATACCGACTCCTTATAACAGTAGTTTCGGTCAAAATCCAAAGTGATTTTTTCTAGTTCCTCAAAAGGCATACCGCTTGCCCCAACAGGCGGAAGGTCAATGCAATTTCCACAGTAATACATCTTGCCATTCGCAAAAAAATAATTATTGATTCCAGAACCGCACTGTCCGCCATACATGGTACAATCTTTTCCGCCACGTCTTACCGGTATTTCCTTTTCAGCGTCAGCCAGAAATTCCCTGTATTCCTGCAGAGATATCCCATACCTGCCTATCATCCGCGAAAAAGTAACTCTGGTACCAAACTGCTTAAAGAAAGATATTACCCGATCGGCATTCTCTAAGCTTTCCCTTCCAACTGTGGCGTTGAAGGTTGGATAATGACCTGTGACCTGTTTATAATACTCCACAGTCTCCATGACCCTATCAAACGAATCGCAGCGGTTCAGATTATGCAGTTCTTTATACCCATCTATGGAAAAACCCACATTTATTTTGTGGTCCTCCAAAAACCTCCAGTCATCCTCCGGAAGCTTAACCGTCCCATTTGTTATTGTATAAGCACTAATATTGGGAGAATCTTCAAGGCAGGCAATATAGGACTTAAGCAGCGGCCAATCCAGGAAGCACTCCCCATTTCCAACAAAGCCTATTTTGAACTTCTTTCCGGCGTAGCGCTTAACATTGTCAAGGATCTCAAATACATCCATATCTGCTGCCTCAATCTTGTCCTTCTCATGAAAGTGACAATACCTGCAGGCGAGATTGCACCGGTTGTTTATTGAGATACATATCCTGTCTATCACGATCTTCTCTGTTGACCTCCCCTGTTTTGCTTTTTCTTAAAATTAGCGTTCTTTCTCCGTCCCGTTTCCAGAAATTCATGGTAACGATCTTCTGCAGTATATCCGTCCCGATCAACAATCTTCTGATCTGCTCCGGCTTCGATAATGATATCCCTGCATTCAAGCCATCCCCAGTAGCATGCCTTGAGTAGTGCAGTAAAACCATTCCCATCCTGCTGGTTAAGGCTTGTCCTCTCGTCTGCACACAGTTCCTTGACATACTGGATTTTATTATCCCATGCGGCTATCATCAGCGGCATGTTTCCATCATTCTTTTGTCTTATCTTGCCTGCATCATAAGGATTTCTGCTGCCAATATTAGGATCAGCATTGCAGTCATGAAGCAGAAACTTAAACATTTCAAAATCATTATTCTGGATGGAATGTGAAAGCGGCGGGAAATAATATTTTCCACAATCTCGTCTGTCTACATCTGCTCCATGAGCAATAAGCCATCTGATCTTTTCCTTTCGCTGATTCATCGGCATATACTTACTTCTTACAACCGAAATGATAAGAGT
>CALISX010000592.1 GCA_938041725.1 uncultured Lachnoanaerobaculum sp. | reverse complement strand
GAATTTGTCTGGGGAGAGCCGGGAGAAACCCTTTCCCCGGAGGAAAGGGAGAATATAGGAGATATTTTCCAGGGAGAGGGAATGGTGAAGATAGTTCCGGGACGGGACAAGGCAGACGGTTTTTTTATCGCCCTGTTTAGGAGAAGGAATGATTGATATAAAATCCTTGGATTTAGAGCAAGTAAAGGCATTGATGAAGGAATGGAAAGAGCCCGAGTTTCGTGGAAAGCAGCTGTATCAGTGGATCCACCAAAAACTTGCCGGCTCTTTTGATGCTATGAGCAGTCTTCCTCTAAGTCTTCGGGAAAGGCTGCAAAGGGAGGCGGCCCTTACCAGCCTGAAGGTGCAAAAATGTCTGGTATCCAAAATCGACGGCACCAGAAAATATCTTATGGCTCTGGGAGACGGAAATATTATTGAAAGTGTCATGATGCCCTATGCCCATGGAAACAGTGTATGCATTTCCTCCCAGGTGGGCTGTGCCATGGGCTGCAGATTCTGCGCCTCCACTTTGGATGGGCTGGTGCGCAATCTTACCATAGGGGAGATGCTGGATCAGGTGTATCAAATCCAGACTTTGCTTTCGGAGCGGATTTCCCATGTGGTGATGATGGGTTCCGGGGAGCCAATGGATAATTATGACAATGTGGTGGGCTTTATAAAAAGAATCAGTGACAAAAACGGGCTTCATATCAGTCAGAGAAATATCACCGTGTCCACCTGCGGCATGGTACCTGCCATTGAAAGCCTGGCAAAGGAAAAGCTGGCGGTGACCTTGGCCCTTTCCCTGCATGCGCCGAATGATGCGGTGCGGAGGGAGATCATGCCCATTGCCAACCGCTATGGAGTGGAGGAGGTGCTTTTGGCCTGCGACAGATATTTTAAAACGACAGGCCGCAGGGTAACCTATGAATACAGTCTGGTGGCGGGAGTAAATGACAACCCTGGAGAGGCAGCGGCGCTTTCCAGGCTTTTAAAGGGCCGCGGGGGCCATGTGAATCTGATTCCCGTAAATCCCATTCAGGAAAGGCATTATCAACAGTCCAGTATGGACCGGATTGTGCACTTTAAAAACATTCTTGAAAAAAACGGGATTAATGTTACTATTAGGAGAGAAATGGGGCGGGACATCAACGGCGCCTGCGGACAGCTGCGAAGGAGCTATCTGGAAACAAAAAAACAGGAGGTGGGAAATGCACGCAGTAGCTTTGACTGACATTGGCAGACAAAGGCTTATGAATCAGGACTGTATCTATGCCAGCAGTACACCGGTGGGCCCCCTTCCCGATTTATTCATTGTGGCAGACGGGATGGGGGGAGAGAAGGCGGGGGATTATGCCTCCAAATCTTTGGTAAGCTATATGCTCAGTTCTTTGCAGACCACCATGAAAACGCCGGTGGCGGCAGTGCGGGAGGCCATTGAATTTGCCAATACCAGCCTGTATGCAGAAAGCCAGGCCAATCCCAACCTGGCGGGGATGGGCACCACAGTGGTGGCAGCCACCATTGTGGACAGTGTCCTCTATACCTTTAATGTGGGAGATTCCAGGCTGTATATTATCCGGGAAACGGAGAATGAAGTGCAGCAGATTACCAAGGACCATTCCTATGTGGAAATGCTGGTTTCCTATGGTGTCATTGATAGAGAGAGTGAAGAATACAAGAAAAATAAAGCCAAAATTACGAGGGCTGTGGGAACAGAGGAGGAGATTTTGGTGGATTGTTTTGAGACAGAATTAGACGGCAGTGAGAAGATTCTTCTTTGCTCTGATGGTTTGACCAATATGGTGGACAATGAGATAATCTTAAAAATCATCAAGTCAGGGGCCTCTTTAGAGGCCAGTGCCAGGAGACTGGTGGAAGAGGCAAACCTAAATGGCGGCAGGGATAATATTTCCGTGGTGCTGATAGAAAATGACATGAGGTGGTAGGATGAATCTGGAAACAGGTATCTGTTTGCAAAACAGATATGAAATAATAAAAAAAATCGGCTCCGGGGGCATGTCCAATGTGTACTGTGCCATGGACAAGAGGCTGAACCGGGAGGTGGCCATTAAGGTTTTAAAGGAGGAATTCAGCCAGGATGTCAACTTTGTGCATAAATTCAGGCTGGAGGCCCAGGCTGCGGCAGGGCTTAGAAGCGATGCCAATATTGTCAGTGTATACGATGTGGTAGATGAGGGAGACCTCCATTTCATTGTGATGGAGCTGGTGGAGGGCATTACCCTGAAGGAGTATATCCGGCAAAGGGGAAGGCTGGATATTCAGGAGGGGATTGACATTGCCATTCAGGCAGGGCGCGCCCTGCAGACCGCCCATGCCCAGCATATCATTCACAGGGACATTAAGCCCCAGAATATGATCCTCACCCCGGACGGCAGGCTGAAGGTGGCGGATTTTGGTATTGCCAGAGCAGTATCCGCCCAAACCATCAACGCCAACAATGCAGTGGGTTCCGTACACTATATTTCACCGGAGCAGGCCAGGGGGGGACGCTGTGATATGCGAAGCGATATTTACTCCCTGGGCATCACCATGTATGAAATGTTTACAGGAAGGGTGCCCTTTGATGGAGAAACCTCGGTGAGCATTGCCTTGGCCCATTTGGAGCAGGCCTTGGCACCCCCCAGTGTATACAACAGCCAGATTCCTCAGGCTCTGGAGCGGGTGATTATCAAGGCCACCCATAAGGCGCCGGGAATGCGCTATCAAAGCATAGATGCCCTGATTTGGGATTTACAGGGAGTCTTAAACGGAGGCAGTCGGGGGGGCAGGGAGGACTACCTGGGGGATACGGTGGTGATTGGAAAAAGGGAGTCCCAGGAGGGGAGCCTGAACGGCTATGGATATTCTTCAGGGGAAAGCTCCTCGGGGCATTCCATGGAAAGGATCACCCCTCCTGTGCAGGAGGCTTCGGATCCTGCCGTACCCCATCCCCAGAACCCGCCCTCCAAGGAACCGGCAGACCGGATGGAACGGATTATGAATTTTGCCGGTATCGGCATTGCCTTTGTGATTGTGGCAGTGATTTTACTTGTGGTGGCCAGATGGGGCGGATTTTTTCGAAACAATTCCAGAGGCCGTGAACCCTCCTCTAGAGCTGTCCAGTCTAAAGTGGCGGTGCCGGATCTTAAGGATCTTACAGAGGGATTTGCCAAGCAAAAGCTCTCCCAGGCCAATCTGGAGCTGGTGATTGTCTCCAGTGAGTATTCAGAAAAGGTGGAAAGGGATCGGGTCATTTCCCAGATACCGGCTGCAGGAGAAATGGCAGAGCCCTATTCCCAGGTGAAGGTGGTGATGAGCCTTGGAAAGGAAGGACCGGATCTTTCCAAGATGGGACTGATTGGAAAGGAAAAGGAAGAGGCCCGGGGTATTCTTTTGCAAAGCGGATTTTCTGTTACCTTCCAGGAGGATTACTCTTCTACGGTGCCCCAGGGCAGAGTGGCAGACTATAGCCCCAAAAATCCTGAAAAGGGCTCTATGGTGACTGTGATCATCAGCAAGGGAAAGGCGCCGGAAAAGGTAACCATGCCCAATATCATAGGCTATACCCAGGAGGAGGCAGAACGTACCTTGGAATCCCAGGGGCTTTTGCTGGGAGAGGTTGCCGCAGAGTTTAGTCTGGAGATTCCAGAGGGGGTTGTGGTGTACCAGGGGGTTTTCCCCAGCCAGCAGGTGGAAAAGGGAACCAAGGTCAACATCCGGGTAAGCACGAAGGAGGAAAAGCCCTCTTCCTCTGCAGATGCTTCGGAAAGCGCTTCCACCACCTCTCCGGCCCCCACCATCTCTACCCAGTCCCCCACTACCACCCAGGCGACCACCACCACCCAGGCGACCACAGCGGCCTCCTATCGGTATGTAGGTTCCATTGATACCAATTATGATATTGCGGATCTGATTGGCCCCAGCTCCGGTCTGACCAGTGTGCGGATTATGATTCGTCTTAAGCAGACTGTGAATGGGAATGATGTATACACCACCCTGATGGAACCAAGGACTGTGACAGGCAATACCATTTTGCCTGTGCGCTTTAGAACCATTGTGGGAGCCAATGGGGTGGAACAGGGCCAGGTGGAGGTGGTGGATGCGGACAGCGCCACCGTGTTG
>CALISX010000591.1 GCA_938041725.1 uncultured Lachnoanaerobaculum sp. | reverse complement strand
GGGGTGGAAGTTAATTTTACAAATAAGGCAATAAAAATAGGGTCCAGGAGCCCTGCAAATTTTGAATTTGCAATTGACAGTCATGGAAAAACATAGTATCATTCTCTTGTTGTAAAAAAGCAGGTTCGCCTCACCGCAGCATAGTAGTGACTGTGGTTCATAATAAACAAAGACAAGGGTTTATTTTGGGCGGATATTTCTATTCGCTCTTTTTTATGTGGAGTGGTAAAGACAGTCCCTCCCGTAAATAGAGCAAAATTTAATGGAGGTGTAAGACAATTAGCGAACAATTGATTAACGAACAGATCAGAGCCAAGGAGGTTCGGTTAATTTCGCCGGGGGGAGAGCAGTTGGGAATCGTTTCCATCAATGAGGCGAGAAGTAAGGCAGAGGACGCAGGTTTGGATTTGGTTTTAATTGCGCCTACGGCTAAGCCGCCTGTATGTAAAATTATTGATTATGGAAAATATCGCTATGAGCTGGCCAGGAAAGACAAGGAGGCCAGAAAAAAGCAAAAAGTGATTGAAATCAAAGAGGTTCGTTTATCTCCCAATATTGATACTAATGATCTTAACACCAAGATAGGATCTGCCAGAAAATTCTTAGAAAAAGGCAATAAGGTTAAGGTGACGCTGCGTTTTCGAGGCCGAGAGATGGCCAGAATGTTTAAGTCCAAATACATTCTGGATAATTTTGCCCAGACCCTGAGTGATGTGGCAGTAATCGACAAGCCCTCCAAGGCTGAGGGAAGAAGTTTGGTCATGTTTTTATCGGCAAAAAAAGCTTGATAAATGCGTTAAAATAAGGAGGATGATATGCCAAAGTTAAAGACAAGCAGAGCTGCTGCAAAGCGTTTTAAGAAGACCGGATCAGGTAAGCTGGTTAGAAATAAAGCCTATAAGTCTCATATCTTAACAAAGAAATCTGCTAAGAGAAAGAGAAATTTGAGAAAAGATATTGTAACAGATGCAACCAATGCAAAGGTAATGAAGAAGATCTTACCCTATCTGTAATACTGCACCGGTGAAGTCTTAAGGAACCAGGAGGATGATGAAATGGCAAGAGTAAAAGGCGGCATGAACGCCAGAAGAAAGCATAATAAAGTATTAAAGTTGGCAAAGGGATACAGAGGCGCACGTTCCAAGCAGTACAGGATTGCAAAACAGTCTGTTATGCGGGCCCTGGCCAGTGCCTATGCAGGACGTAAGGAGAGGAAGAGGCAGTTCCGTCAGCTGTGGATTGCCAGAATCAATGCGGCAGCCAGAATGAGCGGTTTGTCCTATTCCAGGCTGATGCATGGTTTGAAGCTGGCAGGAGTGGATATGAACCGGAAGATGCTGGCTGAGTTGGCAGTAAATAATATTTCTGATTTTTCTGCCCTTGCAGAGCTTGCAAAAAGCAAACTTGTGTAGTATAATGGCCAAGTGCTTTGAGAGAGGCGAACATTACAGCCTAAGGGCTGTAATCAAGCAGAAATGGCGGAATTGGCAGACGCGCACGGTTCAGGTCCGTGTGATAGCAA
>CALISX010000590.1 GCA_938041725.1 uncultured Lachnoanaerobaculum sp. | reverse complement strand
CATGGCTGCCATAGGTGGCATACTCCGCCACCCGTACCGTGGGTCCTGCCACAGCAATCATATAGTGGGTGGCCGGCAGATCCTCCCGCAAACAGGCCAGCACAGTGGCATACATGGTATGGGCATGAATCACTGCATCAATGTCTGTTCTATGGCGGTAGGGCATCAGATGCATTTCCCATTCGGAAGAGGGGGTGCGTTTTCCCTCCACCACCTTGCCCTCCAAATCAAGGATCACAATGTCCTCCGGCTGAATCTCAAAAAAATCAATACCTGAAGGGGTAATGGCCACGATTCTCTTTTCCCTGTCAAAGACGCTTAAATTTCCCCCGGTTCCCTTGGTAAGACCCGCCTCCACCAGTTTTTTACCATATTTAATCAGCTGGAGACGTTCTTTTTCCATCAACATAGTTCTTCCCCCTGTTAGTCACTAAATTCATTGGCTGCTAAAACCGCTGTGCCTCATACCCGGCCCCGGCCCAAAAACCGGAGCCGGTTCCTCCGGCATAAAAATTTACTTATACAGCGGTCCGTAGTATCCGCAGGCTCTAAAGTCCTGTCCCTCCAAATCAGCCGTTCCAAATCCGTTAAAGGAATGGGGCCGGAAGATCCGGTCTGCCTCAATGTTATGGAAGGCAACAGGAATCCGCAGCATGGAAGCCAGGGTCAAAAGCCGGTCTCCCACATGGCCGTACACACTGGCACCGTGGTTGGCACCCCATTTGGCCATAACCTCATATACAGAGGTGGCAGCTCCCCTTAAAATCGGTGCAAACCAGGTGGTGGGCCAGGTTCTGTCGGTTCTTTCATCCAGGGTCTTATGTACATCGCTTTCCAGCACGCAGCTATGTCCCTCCACAACCTGCAAAGTGGGACCAACCCCCTCCACCAGATTGACCCGGATCATGGTTAAGGGCATCTCAGCGCCGGTTTTAAAGTGAGAGGAAAATCCGCCTCCCCGGAAGTATTCATAGTTGGCCCGGCACCAGTCGGTGGCAGCAGCCAGTTCCTTGATATCCTCTCCCGTCAGGTTCCACCACTCCTTCATGCATCCTTCGCCCTTTTCGTTCTTTGCGGCAGCGGAGCCGTCCAAAGCACTGGCGCCGGAGTTGATCAGATGCATAATGCCGTTTTTGGAATAGCCTGTCAGTTCCCTGCCTGTTACCCGCTTCACTGCCTCCGGGGACCAATAGGTGCGCACATCAGAGAAAATAGGAGACTTTCCAGTTAACAGCCAGCCAAAGAGCATGGCAATGCCGTTTAAGGTATCGTTTTCCGTGGCAAAGGGAATGGGTTCCCTGGCTCCGTTCCAGTCAAAGCTGGAGGCCAGAATGGCTTCCGTAAAATCTGCATTGGGCAGCCAGTCGGTCCACATCCTCTGACCCTGGAAGCCTCCCACAAGGGCATTTCTGCCCAGAGCCTCCTCATGCCAGCCATCCTGAGCAAGAGCCTTGTTACCCTTTAAAATATCCCGCACCACTAAAGCATGCTTTACCACAAAGGCCCACTGATCCTCTTCCTTAATGTAGCGGGACTTGGTGATGATCTCCGGGAAGTTCTTTCCCAGGTTAATGTCCAGCCCCTCCTTGCAGTTTTCCTTTACCCAGGCATAGGCCTTGTCAAACTCCTCATGATCATAAATTCCCAGGGTGATTCTTCTAAGCACCTCTGTCATATCCACCCATTCGCAGCGCATTCCCAGGTATTTCTGCAAAAATCCTGCATCCACCATAGAGCCGGCAATCCCCATGGAAACAGCGCCAATGTTGACATAGGATTTATTTTTCATATATCCCACAGCCACCGCTCCCCTGGCAAAGTCTAAGATCTTTTTGGCCACATCCTCTGCAATGGAA
>CALISX010000589.1 GCA_938041725.1 uncultured Lachnoanaerobaculum sp. | reverse complement strand
CCTTTCCCAGCTCCAGCTTCACGGTTTTCCCTGCCATGCCCCTGCCGCCGGAAAATTTGGGAATGGGGATGTCTCCCTCTCCGGGAAAATGCTTGACATTCACCACCCGGCCAATGCCATAGCGCACCATATCTATGGCGGAGGCAAAGCTTGCCTCATTGCCGCCGCACACAATCACCACATCGGCCCCCCGTCCCTGGGTGGCCTGCAAAACATATTCTGTAATATTGGTGTCCCGGTAGGAAAGCACTGCATTGGCTCCAAATTCTAAAGCCAAAGGGATGGAGGCCTTCCGGGTGCCTACGGCAATGATCTGTCCCGCACCGGAAAGGGAAGCCCCTAAAACAGCCATCAGGCCCACAGCCCCGATGCCCAGCACCACCACCATGTCTCCAAAAACAATCTCCGCCTCCTGGGCCCCGCTAAAACCTGTGGTTACCATGTCCACACACATCAGAGCATCCTTATAATCCATATCCTTTGGCAGTCTGGCCAGATTCAGATCTGCGTCCCTTAACAGAAATTCTTCTGCAAACACGCCTCCCAGGCTCCTCCCCAGGGCATTGGCGCTAAAGGGAGCGCCTGCGTGCAAAAAATTCCCCTCCTGAATTTCCCGGCTGGAAAAATCCGGGGTCATGGAGGGCACCAGCACCAGATCCCCAGGGGCAAAATACCGCACCCTGTCTCCGGTTTTTAAAACCCGGGCCAGACATTCATGACCTAAAATCAGATTTTTTGGCTTTTGGGAGCCGGTGCCATATACTGTATTGACATCCGAGGTACATACCGACAGGGCAATGGGGGTTAAAACGGCCCCATAGGCATCCTCTAAAACAGGGGGCGGCAGTTCCATAAATCCTGCCGCGCCCCGCTCCTTCATGACAAATGCTTTCATATTCCCTTCCCTTTCACAGTTTTTCCAGCCGGTCTGTTTTTAAGGTATAGATCTCTGTTCCGGCGGGGAAGTCCTTTCGGATCAAACCGGCGATTTCGGCAGTATACCCTGGCGCCACAATCACAATCACATCCGCCGGATTTTCTCTGGCCTCTCCCGGAGAGACAATGGGCACATGGGAAGCAGGAGCAAATTTCCCCTGTTTAAAGGGAGCAGAATCAATGATGTAGCAAATCTTATCTCCCATACCGGTTACAGCGCAAAGGGTAAAGCCCTGGTGGCTGGCCCCCCATATGGCTGTTTTCTTTCCTTCCCTTTCTCCGGCCTTTACCAGGGCCTCCACCTCGGCACCAATGGCCTCTTTTCTCCCCAAAATCCCGGATACATCCGGCAGGGGCCTTTTTTTCACAATCACAGCATGGGTATCCCGGTTTACAATTTCCTGTTTCACCACAGTAAAACCTGCCCCCTGCAGCACATGGGTAAGACTTTTAGCGGTATAGTAGGCAATATGATCCGGAATGATCTCATAAAAGCTGTTTTGCTCCTGGATATATTCAAAGCTGGGCACGGTAATCAGCCCCCACCCCTCCGGGGTGAGATTGTTGTAAAGACACTGCAGATAGGCCCTTGGATGGGGCTGATGCTCCAAAAAATTAAAGGAGGTAAAGGCATCAAAGGGGCCATGGGAGAGCCTGTGCTCCGGTCCCTCGGGAAAATCCTCCTCCACCCTAAGTCCCTCCTTTTTGGCGATTTCCACCAGATCTTTTTTATGCTCTATGCCAAAGGCCTCCACCGGAAAAGGCAGAAGCATTTTTAAAAACTCCCCCCTGCCGCAGCCGGCCTCTACAATCTTTTTCCCCTCCAGCTTTGCCAGCTCTATAAATTCCCGGTACTGGGACCGGCGCAGATCCGCCATGGTGGTAGAATACCCTCCCGCCCGGATCACATCCTTATAATAGTCCACAGGAGGGGAATCCAGCTGCACCAGACCGCAGCCCTGGCAGGCGCAAAGCCTGATGCTGATCCCCCGCTCCCCCCCAAGCTCCTCCCGGCTGGGGATGTTCTGGGCACTGGCAGGCATATTTTCCATCTGAAAGAGTCCTTTGATTTTGCTGCCGCAGACAATACATCTTTTCATAGATTCCTCGTTCTCATACTGTTTTGAAGCTCCCCTTGCCAGGCATCTTTTTCCATATCTTGAAGGGCCTGGGAAAAGGAAAATTTTTCCTGGAAGCCAAAGCCTTCCAGCAGGGAAATGTCGGGGTTTAAAAAGGGAATCCCCTCCTCCCCCGCTTCTCTTTTTTGAAATTCCAAAAGCTCCGGGACTCCATAAAAATCTCCGATTTCTGCGGCAAAGGCCCGGAGCAGATCCGTCCGGCGGGAGGCCACATTGATAATCCTGGCCAGGCCCCTTTGTGGCGGCAGGCTAGCCAAAAGAAACACCGCCTCCACCAGATCCTTTTCATAAAGATAATTCCAGGCCTGGGTACATTCTCCCAGCAAGGCCTTCTCTCCTCTTTTCATCTGCCGGATACAATGGGCAACCAAAGAGGTTTCGTGATCTCCCCTGCCAAACACGGAAAAAATCCGCAGATGCATATATTCCATATCTCCCCCCAGCCGGGACAGCTCCTGCCATACCTTCAGCTTCCCCCGTCCGTATTCCGACAGAGGGCTGGGGGGGAAATCCTCTGCCATTTTAGGCAGCCTGTTCAGACGCCAGTCCCTGCCATAGGTTTTTTCCACCCGCTGCAGGGTATTGCCGTATTCTGCCTGGGAGCCGGCAAACAACAGTTTTTTACAGCCCTGCCTGGCACAAACTGCCGCCACTGTCTTGGTATTGGCCACATTTACCTCCTGTATGGCAGAATCCATCCGCCCCTGGCTTCCGATCCCCCCCCAGGCTAAGTGCAGGCATACATCAAAATGTTCCCGGAAATGTGCCATCTCCCCCACATCCATTTCTATGATCTGGAGGGCAGGGAAGGCATCCGCCAGGGCCAAAAGAGCCTTTTTGTTTCTGGCCCCGGGACGAACCAGGGCAAATACCCGGTCTCCGGCTTCCGAAAACCGCCGGCACAGCGCCAGCCCCAAAAAAGAGGCCGCCCCGGTAATCACAATTCTCATATCTCTTCCATTCTGGGAACCAGCATGTTTTCTGCCATTTCCTCATCCGAAAGGAAGGGCACCAGATCCTCCAGGGGAGGGCTTACCATGCGGCCGTCGGGCAGTTGTTTTCCAGAGGACTTTGGCTCGAAATTCTGCTCCTTGGTGACAAAAGCCTCGCAAATCACCGGTCCCTCAGCGGCAAAGGCTGCCTCCACCGCTCCCTCCAGTTCGCTGTTGGTTGCGGCCCGGATAAAGGGAATGCCATAGGCTGCGGCAATTTTTTCCATATCCGGGAAGGACAGATCTCCGCTGTCGGTACCAATCCCCACCATGGGCCGATCCCCGAAGAAGCGTCTCTGGGTCTGGCGGATGCTGTGATACCCCTCATTGTTGATCAAAAAAATCTTAAGGGGCAGATGATGATGCACAATGGTCTGCAGCTCCTGGAGATTCATCTGGATGCTTCCGTCTCCCGTAATCAAAATCACATCTCTTTCGTGGATGCCCCCCTCTGCATTGGCAATACAGGCTCCAATGGCGGCAGGCAGATCATATCCCATGGAGGCAATGGCAGAGTTGGAGATAAATCTCTGGCCTTTTTTGATTATGTAGGAATGGCCTCCCACCACACAGGCGGAACCGTTTCCCACCACCGTAATCTGATTTTCCCTGGCCTTTAGGCCGATGGCCCGGATAAAGGCATATACATTGGCCCGTCTGCTGTTGTCTTCCCGTAAAAATTCCTGCTTACAAACGGGATATGTTTCCCTCCAGTACCGGCAGGTTTCCTCCCAGTTCATTCCCTTGATGCCCTCTCCTCCTGACCAAAGAGGGGTGTGTTCCCTTTCCAGCTGTTTTTTCATTTCCAGAAGCAGGTCTTTGCAATGGGCATGCACCGGCATATCCACATGAAGGGTAGGCTTTTTTAACTCCTCATTGTCTATATCATTGACAATGGTATAGGCCTCCCTGGCCCAGCCCTTATAATTAAATCCCACCTGGCGCAGGCTCAGCCGGGATCCCACGGAAAATACCAGGTCTGCATTCTGCACCGCAAAGTTTCCGGGGCGGTCACCAAAATTTCCAGGACGGCCCACATACAAGGGATCCTCTACAGGCATACAGTCCTCACTGTCCCAGCCCACCACCACAGGAATATGCAGCATCCGGGCCACCTCCATAAACAGTTCATGGGCATCGCCGATGCGGATGCCATTGCCTGCATTCAGCACTGGTCTTTTGGCATGACGGATCTTTTCAAGGATTTTCTGAACGGTTGCCTCTGTCACCTTAGGAGGCAGAGGGGCCCGGTATTCTCCCTGTCCCGCCTGATCCTGAGGCTCCCTGGGGGGATTTGCAGCCTTTCCCCAGCCGTCTCCTCCTCTTTCATAGTCTTCCCGGTCAAAGCCAATCAGTTCCTCGGTTTCCACAAAGGCGCTTTGTACATCCAGAGGAATGTCCAGCCACACCGGACCCGGGCGGCCCACATTGGCCAGATAAACGCATTTTTCCAAAAGAAAGCGGATCCGCAAAGGATTGACCACCATTTCACTGTACTTGGTCATGCAGTCAATGGATCTGCAAATATCAAATTCCTGGTCCCCCATGGAACGGATGTGCACCCCGCTGGATCTGGCACACCAGTCATAGCGCACCTGTCCGGAAAGCACGAACATGGGAATGGAATCCAGCCAGGCACCCACCACCCCGGTAATGGCATTGGTTCCTCCCGGGCCGGTGGTGACACAAAGCAAAGCCATCTTTTGATGGATCCTGGCATAACATTCCGCTCCTATGGCGGAGGCCTGCTCATGATGATTGTAGGTGAGGGTCAGCCCCCCTTGATGTCCCAAACTATCATTCAAATGCATGGCTCCTCCCCCGGTTACACTAAAACCATGGGTAATGCCAAATTCCACCAGCCTCTTGGCCAGGTAGTCACTTAACTTTACTTGCATACATTCTTCCTCTCTGCTTTTTCCATATATTTGGACACGACAGCGAACCGCCGCAAACTGTATCAGCCTTACGCCAGTATAACATAGAATACTTTGCTTTGATACACTGCAAAAAATCCAAGGACCGGTGGGGAGGGGCCCTCCCAAAGAACTGCGATGAGGATTTGAGAGAGCAAATGCCCCCGTCACCACAGCAGATGCAGGGGGCTGTATCCATCCAACTGCATAAATCCATGGGTCACTTCGCTGCAGGGCAGCTTGTGTACTGGTAAATGGATAGAAAATATAAACTTATTGAATATATTGCTGTCAGAGGAGGGGTTTTTGCTTTATAATAGATGCATCGGATGTGCTTATATAAGGAGGATGACCATGCTAAAGAAAATACCCTGGCTGCTGGCCTGCACCCTTGTTTTTGGATGGTTTGGCTTTTTCAGCTCCCGGGCTGATGCCATATCCCAGCTTCCCAGTTCCAAACAAATGGAGGATCTATATAATCAGGCGGCGGGATTATATAATGTGGAAGATTATTATGATGTGAATGCCATTGAAGAGCAAATGAAGCAGCAGGCGCCGGCGGAGCCTGAAACCCCGGCCCAGGAAGGAACCCTGTACCTGTATCCCGATGAACTGACCCTCTATCCCCTGTTCAGTGAATTTGTGGATGCCATTTGGCTGGAAAACGGTGTCTATACCAATGTTTCCCCCATTGCCCAGTGGGAAAGCAGCAATTCAGAGATCCTAAGCGCCCACATGGGGCGGCTGAAGGCCAATACCCTGGGGGATGTGACTGTAACCGTCAGCTACCGGGGAAAAACCAAACAGCTTCAGGTCCATGTGGTGGGCTCTCCCCCCGCTTTGCCGAAGCTGCGCAGAAGGAGTCTTTCTTTTGCAGCCTCCTCGGCCATCAGCGCCGCCAGGCAGCAGGCTCTAAACAATGCCCTGGCCATGATCAATTACGAGTGGAGCCTCCAAAACGATCTGATTATCTGGCAGAATGTGCGAAATAAGGTTTTGGAGCCCATCCGCACCTATCCCAAAGGGAAGACGGTAACCGGCATTATTTATACCCAAAGTCCCACCCAGACCAATCTGGCGCAGTTTCAATCCGCCCTGACCAAACCGGATTTTTTTACGGTACACTATGAAATTGAATATACCACAGGGAAACAAAGGGCCATGCCCCAGTACGGCAACGACTGCTCTGGTTTTGTGAGCTTTGCCTGGGGTTTAAACCGCTATACCACCTCCACATTTTTAAAGGCTATCAGAAACGGGATTTTCAAAAAGGTGGGGAACTACAACCTGGATGCTCCCTCCCGGCAGGATCTTTTAAATTCCTATGCCCTGATGAAGCCGGGGGATGCCTTGATCAAACCCGGTCATGTGATGCTGGTGGCTTCCGTGAATATGCAAAGACAGGTGGTTACGGTATATGAGCAGACTCCGGATTATGCCCAGATCAGCTATGTTGCCTTTGACAAGCTCATCAGCTCTGACCCCTCCCGAAGTTACCGTCCCTTTATCCTGGAGGGCTCCTCTCCCCTGATCCCCATGCAGGGCTATTGGCAGAAGGAGGGAGGCCAATGGTATTTTTACAATGCCAGCAACCAAAGACAAACCGGATGGCAGCAGGTAAAACGCAAATGGTACTATCTGGGAAGCGACGGAGCCATGTGCACGGGATGGCAGTACATTGGCAATGTATATTATTATTTCCACTCCAATGGGGCCATGGCTGCAGGAGAGTGGGTGCGGAATCCCAAATCCGGACTGTGGTACTATCTTCAGGCCGACGGCTCCATGGCCAGCTCCAAATGGGTACAGGTAGGCAGCACCTACTACTATTTCCACCGTTCGGGACGAATGGCCGCCAGCGAATGGAAGCAGGAAAGGGACGGGGGCTGGTACTATCTGGCTTCTGACGGTGCCATGGTAAAAAGCAAGAAGCTTAAACTGGGGGGAAAGACCTATCGTTTTGATCAAAACGGCAGATGCATTAACCCCTAAGCTCCCCGTCCTCATGGCAGGCATGTTCCCGTGTTGCTCTGCTACAGAGTATCCACTGCCTTTTTTAACTGCCCCAGCGCCTTTTCTAAAAGGCTTCTGGGGCAGGCTACATTCATGCGCATATATCCCTTTAAGCTTCTGCCAAAGGAATCCCCTTCATTCAGTCCAAGCCCCGCCTTTTCAATCATAAACTGTTTCAGTGCCTTGTTATCCAATCCCAGCCCCCTGCAATCCAGCCACATCAAATAGGTGGCATCCGGGAGGTTGGGCTTGATTTTCGGAATGTATTTTTCACAATAATCCCGTACAAAGTCAAAGTTTCCGGAAATATAGACCAGAAGCTGCTCCAGCCATTCATGGCCCTCCCTGTAGGCCGCCTCCATGGCCACCGAGCTAAAGGCATTGTTTCTCCATACATCCAGGGCCATCCAGTATTTTTGAAAATTCATCCTGGTTTTCTTATCTGGAAAAATCACCGTACCCGCCTGCAGCCCTGCCAGATTAAAGGTTTTGGTCAAAGACACACAGGTAATCACCTTTTTGGCAATTTCCGGAGACAGAGTGGCGGTGCGGATATGTTTCTTCCCATGAAATACCAGATCTGAATGAATCTCATCAGAGATGACCAGCACATCCAGGGACAGGCAGATATCCACCATTTTTTTCAATTCCTCCCTGGTCCAAACCTTTCCCACTGGATTGTGGGGACTGCATAAGATAAATACTCTGCACTCCCTTGCCTTTCTTTCAAAGTCTGCAAAATCAATCTCCCAGCTTCCTTCCTTTTCCACCAAAGGACTCTCCACCACAATTCGATCCAGACCCTCAGGCACATCATAAAATTCAGAGTATACCGGGGTCTGGATCAGTACCCTGTCTCCTGGTTTGGTATGAAGCTTTAACAAGGTGGCAATGGAGGGAATCACCCCCAGTCCCCAGCTCATAAGATCCACATGGGGCCTCCATCCGTAATACCGCTCCTCCCAGTCCTGCACTGCCTGAAAATAACTGTCCGGACGGGTGGTATAACCCCAGATCCCCTCTCTGGCCTTTGCCTCACAGGCATCAATCACCGGCTGGGCGGTTTTAAAGTCCATATCTGCAATCCAAAGGGGAATCACCTGATCCGTACCGAAACGACGCTTCCTTTCATCATATTTGGCGCTGCGGTTTTTGCTTCTGTCCACCACTTCATCAAAATTATATTTCATATCCTGTTTCCTTTCTCAAGATGGTTTCTCCCCTACTTATACTTGTTCCCCGAACCGATGTCAATGCTCCCGGGTCGCTGCTTTCCCTCCCAGGATTCATGTCTTTTTTCTTACGGTATATTTACCATTGCCATTTGGGCCTTTCCAAAGAAAAAAACTTTGCTATAATGAGATTGCATGATGAAAGGGAATGCATTTATTTTTCATTCCTGTTTCACCAGGCAGCATTCCTGAAGAGATTGAAGGAAGGTTTTTCTTTTCAGTCTCCGCATTAATATTTTAAGGAAAAGGAGGAAGTAAGGAATGTTAAGAAACAAGTTCATGTCTGCCTTAGCACTTGCTGCCACCATTTCTATGATGTCTGTTATCCCCGCTTTTGCTCTTCC
>CALISX010000588.1 GCA_938041725.1 uncultured Lachnoanaerobaculum sp. | reverse complement strand
AGAATGCAATGGCTTTTCGTATTCCTCCCACATCATAGGCGTAGACCGCAGAGGAGGCCCCCAGCACCAGCAACAGCCCCAATCCCAGGGCCACGGCTTTGGGAAAATAGAAATGGGTGGTTTGCTTCATTTCTTTTACTGTTTTCGCATAATCCAGGGAAGTCCGGATTTTGGAAAACGCCTTTTGATAGTTATCGTAATTATTCATCGTACCATTCCTCCTTGAGCATTTGTTTTAATAGTTTCCTGCCGCGGTGCAGCTGGCTTTTGATGGTAGTTTCCCTTTTTTTTAAAATACCCGCAATTTCCTGTATGGAATACTCTTCATAGTAATACAGATGCACCACGGTACGGTATTTTTCCGGTAAAACCATCACCGCCTCCAGCAGTCTTTGCTCCTTTGGCTCGGTAAAGGGCAGGGACTGGATATATTCCTCCCAATTTGTCCTTTTTTTGCGCCAAAAGGATGTGACAATATCCCGGGAACGATTGATCACCACTCGAATCAGCCAGAACTTTAAATGGTTTTCATGTTCAAAGTCCTTGGACAGGGTGTAATATTTAAAAAAGGTATCCTGCAGCACATCCTCCGCATCCTCTGTACTTTGACAGATATTAAAGGAAATAGCAAAGAGAGGATCCTTGTATTTTTCCACTATATAATCAATTTCTGGTTTCATAGTTTCCCGCAACAAAAAAGATCCAGACTTTTTCATTGCTGCTCCTTGTTCTTTTTGAAGGTCCTTCACTTATAATACGATGGGAGAGGGAAAAAGGTTGCATAAGAAGGCATCTTGGCAAAACATTTTTCTGCCGGGAAGATTCGTCAATAAACCGGCTTTTGCCCGGCGTTTTTGTTGTAAGTTTCGGGAACGTGTATTATAATACAGCTGTATTTGCCCTGTTTTTGCCGGGGATTGTACAGTAGGAGTTTGGAGGTACCCATGGAAAAATTGGAACAGCTTTACGAAGGAAAAGCAAAGAAGGTATTTAAGACAGAGAATCCCGATGTTTTAATCGTATCCTATAAGGATGATGCCACTGCTTTTAATGGGGAAAAGAAGGGAACCATAGTGGGGAAGGGAGCCATTAACAACCGCATGAGCAATCACATTTTTAAGATCCTGGAAACCAAGGGGGTTCCTACCCACTACATTCAGGAATTAAGCCCCACGGATACGGCGGTGAAAAATGTGTCCATTGTCCCTCTGGAGGTAATTGTCAGAAATTACTCTGCCGGAAGCTTTGCCAAGAAAATGGGTATGAAAGAGGGTATTAAATTAAAACTACCCACCCTGGAATTTTCCTATAAGGATGATGCCCTGGGTGATCCCTTTATCAACGGATATTACGCCCTGGCGCTGGATCTTGCCACCCAGGAGGAGATTGATAAAATTGCCACCTACGCCTTTCGGGTCAACGAAGTGCTGATTTCTTATTTTGACAGCCTGGGTATTGACCTGATTGACTTTAAAATTGAATTTGGCCGCCATAAGGGAGAGGTGATTCTGGCAGATGAGATCTCTCCGGATACCTGCAGACTGTGGGACAAAACTACCCATGAGAAGCTGGATAAGGACCGCTTCCGCAGAGATCTGGGAGGGGTGGAGGACGCCTACCAGGAGGTATTCAAGCGGCTGGGAATTGACAGATAGGAGGCAGATTTGGACAGATATGTAAGTCCCCTGTCGGAGCGGTATGCCAGCCGGGAAATGCAGTATATCTTTTCTCCGGATAAGAAGTTTAAAACCTGGCGGAAGCTGTGGATTGCTCTGGCGGAAACGGAAAGGGAACTGGGTTTGAATATTACCCGGGAGCAGATTGAAGAATTAAAAAAATTCCAGGATGATATCAACTACGAAGTGGCAAAACAGCGGGAAAGGGAGGTTCGCCATGATGTGATGAGCCATGTATATGCCTATGGGGTGCAGTGTCCCGGGGCCAGGGGCATCATCCATTTGGGGGCCACCAGCTGCTATGTGGGGGATAATACGGATATTATTCTCATGGGGGAGGCCTTGGCGCTGCTTCAGAAAAAGCTGCTGAATGTGATGGACAAGCTGAAGGATTTTGCCCTGCAGTACAAGGATTTACCCACCCTTGCTTTTACCCACTTCCAGCCTGCCCAGCCCACCACAGTGGGCAAAAGAGCCTGCCTTTGGCTTCAGGATCTTTTGCTGGACTATGAGGATCTGGTCTATACTCTGGACAGTCTGAGGCTCCTTGGCTGCAAGGGCACCACCGGCACCCAGGCCTCCTTTATGGAGCTGTTTGAAGGGGATGAGGAAAAGGTAAAAAAACTGGATGGTATGATTGCCGAAAAAATGGGGTTTTCGGGCTGCTGCAGGGTATCGGGACAGACCTATTCCAGGAAGGTGGACAGCAGGGTCCTTAATGTGCTGGCGGGCATTGCTGTCTCCGCCCACAAGTTTTCCAATGATATCCGGCTTTTGCAGCATTTAAAGGAGATAGAGGAGCCCTTTGAAAAGAGTCAGATCGGTTCCTCTGCCATGGCCTATAAACGAAATCCCATGCGCAGTGAAAGGATCGCCTCTCTGTCAAACTATGTTTTAAGCGATGTGTTCAATCCCCTGATGGTGGCCTCCACCCAGTGGTTTGAACGGACGCTGGATGATTCCGCCAACAAAAGACTGTCGGTTCCAGAAGGTTTTTTGGCAGTGGACGGGATTTTGGATCTGTATCTGAATGTGGTGGACGGCCTGGTGGTATACGAAAAGGTGATTGAAAAACATCTTTGGGAGGAGTTGCCCTTTATGGCCACGGAGAATATTATGATGAGGGCGGTAAAGGCCGGGGGAGACCGGCAGGAGCTTCATGAAAGGATTCGGGCTCTGTCCATGGAGGCAGGAAACAGGGTAAAGACCCTGGGGTTAAACAATAATCTTCTGGAGCTGATTGCCGGGGATGCTTCCTTTGGGCTTTCCCTGGAGGAGCTGCAGGAGGAAATGAAACCGGAAAAATACATCGGAAGAAGCGTTTCCCAGGTGGAGGAATTTATTCAGGAATGCATTGCTCCTGTTTTGGATGCCAACCAGGACAGCCTGGGAATGACAGCACAGATCAACGTATAAAGGAGAGTGCAATGGTAAGAGCAATCGTAGGAGCCAACTGGGGAGACGAGGGGAAGGGAAAGATTACTGACATGCTGGCTGCCGAGGCGGATATTATTGTCCGTTTTCAAGGGGGAAGCAATGCAGGACATACCATTATCAACAATTACGGAAAGTTTGCCCTGCACCTTTTGCCCTCCGGGGTTTTTTATAATCATACCGTCAGCATCATTGGCAATGGCGTGGCCCTAAACATTCCCTTTCTGGCAAAGGAAATCGCCTCTGTGGTGGAGCGGGGGGTTCCAAAACCCAGAATTTTGGTTTCTGACAGGGCCCAGATTTTAATGCCCTATCATATTTTACAGGACACCTATGAGGAAGCCCGTTTGGCAGGGAAGGCCTATGGTTCCACTAAGTCCGGGATTGCTCCCTTTTACTCGGATAAATATGCCAAAATCGGGATTCAGGTGAGTGAATTATTTGATGACGGGATATTAAAGGAAAAGGTGGAAAAAATCTGCGTCTTAAAAAATGTTTTATTTGAGCATCTCTACCATCAGCCCCCCCTGGTGCCAAAGGAGCTGCTTAAAACCCTCCACGAATACCGGGATATGGTGGCGCCCTATGTATGTGATACAGGAGCCTATCTGGCCAGAGCCATGAAGGAAGGAAAAAATATTTTACTGGAGGGGCAGCTGGGTTCTTTAAAGGATCCGGACCACGGCATTTATCCCATGGTCACCTCTTCCTCCACCCTGGCGGCCTTTGGAGCCATTGGCGCAGGCATTCCCCCCTACCGTATTACCGATGTGGTGACGGTGGTAAAGGCCTATTCCTCCGCCGTTGGAGCCGGGGAATTTGTTTCAGAGATCCTGGAGGAGGAGAAGGCCCAGGAGCTTCGCAAAAGGGGGGGAGACGGAGGGGAATTCGGTGCCACCACAGGACGTCCCAGGCGAATGGGCTGGTTTGACTGTGTGGCCTCCCGATACGGCTGCCGGGTGCAGGGCGCTACCCAGGCGGTTTTAACAGTGCTGGATGTGCTGGGATATCTGGAGGAGCTTCCCCTATGCGTGGGATATGAAATCAATGGCAGGGTGGAGCGGGACTTCCCCACCACCAATAAGCTGAAGATGGCAAAGCCGGTGTATGAATATCTGCCCGGCTGGAAAACCGATATCCGGGGAATCAAACAATATGCGGATTTGCCCCAAAACTGCAGAAATTATATAGAATTCATTGAAAAAGAACTGGAAGTTCCGATCACCATGGTCAGCAATGGACCGGGGCGGGAGGATATTATTTATCGTTCATAAAAAAGTCAATGGTAGACATGCCGAAGCCGGCATGTCTACTGTGCGTATAGAGTAACCCACTATGCCGACGGACCGGCATCACCATAGATATAAGTCTGCGCGTCACTTCGCTGCAAAGCAGCTTGCGTGCCGCTGACAGGTATTCGCAATCCGGGCCTATGGCCCTGCGGTTCTACCCTGTTGTCCCGTCCGATGGAAATGAATCCATACGTGCATATGTATAAGTCCCCGCGTCACTCCGCTGCTGAAGCAGCTTGCGTGCCGCTGACAGGTATTCGCAATCCGAGCCTGCGGCTCTACTTGCTCATACCTGTTGTCCCGTCCGATAAACATGTGTCTGCTCGTGCAAGCACGGCATCCACATGTTTGCCGTCCGGGGACTTATACAGTAAACCCCCATGCCGGGGCC
>CALISX010000587.1 GCA_938041725.1 uncultured Lachnoanaerobaculum sp. | reverse complement strand
CGGCGCTGCTTTTGGGATTATTTGTTATGGGGCCCAGGCCTTGGTAAACTTAAATCTGCCGCTTACCGCCCCCTATTTATGGGTATTTTTGGGGATGGCAGGGGCCATGCTTCGAAGCCGGAGACAGGTTTCGAAGGAGGATAAGAGGAATGCAAAGGAGAGAACATGAAGCAAAGTAAAATTATCATGACAGGGGACCGGCCTACAGGGCCTTTGCATGTGGGACATTATATCGGTTCCTTAAAAAGAAGAGTAGAGCTGCAAAATTCCGGAGAATATGAAAAGATATTTATTATGGTGGCGGATGCACAGGCCCTTACGGACAACATGGAAAATCCGGAAAAGATTCGGCAAAATATTATTGAGATTGTACTGGACTATCTCAGTGTGGGGCTGGATCCCTCCAAGTCCACCATTTATATTCAGTCCATGATTCCGGAACTGACGGAGCTGGCTTTTTACTATATGAATCTGGTTACAGTGGCCAGACTCCAGCGCAATCCTACAGTCAAGGCAGAGATTGAAATGCGGAATTTTGAAAATACCCTGCCTGTAGGATTTTTCACCTATCCCATTTCCCAGGCTGCAGATATTACTGCCTTTAAGGCCACCACGGTACCCGTGGGAGAGGACCAGCTTCCCATGATTGAGCAAACCAGGGAAATTGTGCGTAAGTTCAATTCTGTATACGGGGAGGTGCTGGTGGAGCCGGAGGCATTGGTTCCGGAAAGCAATGCGGCCAAAAGGCTGCCGGGAACCGATGGAAAGGCCAAGATGAGCAAGTCCCTGGGAAACTGCATTTATCTTTCAGACAGCCCGGATCAGGTGAATGCCGCTGTAAAAACCATGTACACAGATCCCCTGCATTTAAAAGTATCGGATCCGGGACATTTGGAGGGCAATACGGTATTTACCTACTTGGAGGCTTTTTCCCGGCAGGAGCATTTTTCCAGATATCTTCCGGAATATGCCGATCTGGAGGAATTAAAAGCCCACTATACCAGAGGGGGCCTGGGAGATATGAAGGTCAAAAAATTCCTGGGACAGGTGCTTCAGGAAACCCTGGAACCCATTCGTAAAAGAAGGGCAGAGTTTGAAAGGGACATTCCCGGGATTTATGAAATGCTGCAAAAGGGCTGTGAAAGCGCCAGGCAGGAAGCAGCCCAAACCCTGTCCCAGGTAAAGGATGCTATGAAGATCCAATATTTTGAAGATCGGGAATTGATCCTTTCCCAGGCCAAACGTTACAGTAAGGGGATATAACTGTATTTGGGCTGATCCCCAGGGGAGCCGCCGCAGGCTGCATATGCCAGTTTGCGGTGCCGGATCCACTGGCATGGAGTTTTTTGTTTTGGAGGAATAAAATGGAGAAAATAACCAGCTTTACCATTGATCATTTGCATTTGCTGCCGGGAATCTATGTTTCCCGAAGGGATAAGGTGGGAGAAGAAACGGTCACTACCTTTGACA
>CALISX010000586.1 GCA_938041725.1 uncultured Lachnoanaerobaculum sp. | reverse complement strand
AAAGGAAGGGGTTATACTGAAGAAAAGCCAGGCCCGGGGTATGGGTGCTGCCCTGCAGAAAATGGCAGATATTGCCCTCAAGGAGGCAGGGGAGGAAGCCGGGGATATGGAGGTTTGTATCACCCATATCAACAACCCGGAAAGAGGAGAAATGGTAGCAGGAATGTTTCGGGAGAAAAATATTTTTAAAGAGATTCATATTACCCAGGGGGCAGGGGTTGCCACCCTGTATGCGGGAAATGGCGGCATCGTCATTGGTATTGGATAGGATAAGCACCTGCCAAAGCAGGTGTTTTTCTTTGCTTTTTTTCTTTTCTCTTATTTTTCTTTTTTCTTTTTTACTTTTCTTGTGGGGAAAAACAATTTATGGTATTATGGTGAAACAGTTTCAGTATAGAGGAGTCGGTTATGAATGGTTCTCAAAACAAAAAAATGATTGAAAACGATGCCGAGGAGCTTTTGGCCCGGCTGTATGGAATGGAGAATATTACCCTGAATCAGATCCGGTATGATCATATTATTGACGGATATTTAAACCATTTCGGAGATGGGGATTTTTATTTGTTTTCTTCCCCAGGGCGGACAGAGATCAGCGGCAACCACACAGATCACAACCAGGGGAAGGTGCTGGGGGCCAGCATCAATTTGGATTGTATTGCTGCAGCAGGCCGCAATGGGCTGGACAAGATCAATGTGATCAGTGAGTCATTTAAGCAGAATTTCGTTTTGGATTTGAACCTTCTCTCTCCCAGTACCAAAAAATCAGGTACTATTGAACTGATGAAGGGCATTATGGCCGGATTTTTAAACAAGGGCTATGTGATTGGAGGGTTTGATATTTTTTTGACCAGCAATGTCATTCCCAGTGCAGGCGTCAGTTCCTCGGCGGCCTTTGAAATTTTGATCTGCCAGATTGTAAACACCCTTTTTAATGGAGGATTGGTTGACAGGCTGGAATATGCAAGGATTGGAAAATATGCAGAAAATGTCTATTGGAACAAGAGCAGCGGTTTGCTGGATCAGATGTGCTGTGCCTATGGCGGCATGATAGCCATGGATTTTTCCCATCCGGAAAAGCCGGTGGTACGCCCCATTGATTTTGATTTTAAAAGGGCAGATCATCAGCTGGTGATTGTACAAACCGGCAAGGGGCATGCGGATCTCTCGGCGGAATATTCTGCCATTCCCAATGAAATGAGAACAGTGGCCAGATATTTTAAACGAAACACCCTCTCTGAGGTGGCCCCGGAGGAGTTTTACGACCAGATACCGGATCTTCGCGGCTTTGCAGGGGACCGGGCCATTTTACGAGCCATACATTTTTTTGATGAAAATGAAAGGGTGGAGCAGGACATTGCCTTTTTAGAAGGAGGGAATTTTCCGGCTTTTTTGGAGAATATTAAAAGAAGCGGAGAGTCCTCCTGGAAATATCTCCAAAATGTTTATAATAATGCAGTGCCTGGAGAGCAGGGGATTACCTTGGCTCTGGCTCTTACGGAGCGGTTTTTGCAGGCCAGGCAGGCCGGGGCCTGCAGAGTCCATGGGGGAGGGTTTGCCGGAGTGATTATGGTGATACTGCCCCAGAAGGATGTTTTGGAGTATATTGAGTATATCGAAGGGTTCTTTGGCACAGGAAGCGCCTATTGTATGAGCATCCGTCCCTTGGGGGCGCTGTGTCTGAATACATATTTGCAGGAGGTGAGCTATGGATGAAAAGGATGTAACCAGAGGGGTGAACCTGGACAAGGGAGAAAAGGCGGGAGAGGGAGAAAACCGTTATTTTAATAATTTTTCCCAGGACCCGAATGCCGATCCGGGAGGCGGAAACACCGGAGGCCAGTACGGCCCGGGCAATGCCAATACCGGGAACCAGTATGGTACGGGAAGCAGATATTCCGGAGGGTATACAAGCCCTGGAGGCTATGGTGGAAATACGGGAAATGCGGGAAACACCGGATCCAGCGCCAGTCAGG
>CALISX010000585.1 GCA_938041725.1 uncultured Lachnoanaerobaculum sp. | reverse complement strand
AAAAATAATTTTCGACATTTCCCATAATGGAAATATACTACCCGTGTACAGTAACCCGGTGAAACATGTGTGAAAAATTTCCCTTAGAAAAAACGTCCAAACCCTGGAGTTTGAACGTTTTTATAGAAGTTCTATGCAAAATATTTTATGACAGCCAATCCCTTACAAAGGGCAGAGCGATTCACCCACCGACAAATCACAGGCTTTTGCCTTCTACACCCACTCTTGCCTTCAATGCCTCCATAAGACCTTGAAACTGAACCAGATCCAAGGACTGGGCACCGTCACACAGGGCCTTTGCCGGATCATTATGAACTTCAACCATAACGCCGTCCGCCCCCACTGCCAAAGCGGCCTTTACCATGGGAGCCACCAAAGAGCGGATTCCTGTTCCGTGGCTGGGGTCCACCACCACCGGCAAATGGGTTTTCTCCTTTAACCAGGCCACCCCTGCCAGATCCAAGGTATTGCGGGTAGCGGTTTCAAAGGTACGAATCCCCCGCTCGCAAAGAATCACCTGGGAATTCCCGGAGGACATCAGATACTCTGCGCTCATCAGGAATTCTTCCAGGGTATTGCAAAGCCCTCTTTTTAATAAAACCGGCTTATTGATTTTTCCCACAGCCTTCAGCAGATCAAAGTTCTGCATATTTCTGGCACCGATTTGGATAATATCCACATCCTGGAACAGCTCCAGCTGGGTCTGATTCATGGCCTCGGAAATAATGGGGATCCCTGCCTCCTTGCCGGCTCTTTCCAGAAGAACAAGCCCCTCTGCCCCTATGCCCTGAAAGGCATAGGGGGAGGTTCTGGGCTTAAAGGCCCCGCCCCGCAGCACCCTGGCTCCGCTGGCCTTTACACTTTTTGCCACCATGGTAATCTGCTCGCTTGTTTCCACACTGCAAGGTCCTGCAATAACGGTGAAAGTTCCGGTACCTATATTTACATCATTTACCTTTATGACGGTATCATCGGGATGAACGGTTCTGCCTGCCGCCTTATAGGTTTCCGTAACCCTCTTGCCATAGGCAACTATCGGATGAGTTTCCACTATAGTGTCCATATCTATTTTTGAAGTATTTCCTATAAGACATACCGCAGTATGTTCCGTACCGGGGGCATATATTGTATCAAACCCTATATCTTCAAATTCTTTTCTGAAATTCTGTATTGACTCTTCACTGATACCTGCTTTTAAAATAAAAACCATAAGTCCTCCTAATAAAAAAGT
>CALISX010000584.1 GCA_938041725.1 uncultured Lachnoanaerobaculum sp. | reverse complement strand
CTATGAGGAATACCAGTCCATGGAGGCCCTTTGCGTCATTTTGACCCAGGAGGGGTTTTCAGTGGAAAAGGGGATAGCGGGAATCCCCACCTGCTTCCTTGGGCGCTGGGGAAGGGGGGGCTTTAAGGCTGGGATTTTGGGAGAATATGACGCTCTGGATGGACTGAGCCAGGAGGCCGGCATTCCCCGATATTCCCCCAGAGCAGAAACCGGGGCGGGACATGGCTGCGGCCATTGCTGTTTGGGCGTAGGGTCTTTGGGGGCTGCACTGGTATTAAAGGAGTATCTTTTGGAAAACAATCTGGAGGGAGAGGTGATTTACTATGGCTGCCCGGCAGAGGAGGGGGCCGGATCCAAGCAGTTTATGGCAAGGGCCGGGGTTTTTGATGAGCCGGACTTTGTCTTTACCTGGCATCCTTCTACCTTGAATGAAATTTCAGCAAATACCACCACTGCCATTATGGGAGCCAATTTTACCTTCCGGGGAGTGGCTGCCCACGCCGGAGGCGCTCCCTGGCTTGGGAGAAGTGCTTTGGATGCAGCAGAACTTATGAATGTCGGCTGTAATTATTTAAGGGAACATATCCCCGATGGGCAAAGGATTCACTATGCCTATGGAGATGCAGGAGGCACAGCCCCCAATGTGGTGCCGGCCTTTGCCAAGGTAAAGTATGAGGTGCGGGCCAGAACCGTCTCCCAGGTAAAGGAGCTTTTTGAACGGGTAAAAAAATGTGCCAGGGGTGCGGCTCTGATGACGGACACCCAGATGGAATGCAGTCTCACCATGGCTTTTTCGGATTTTTCCCAGAACCGAACCCTGGCAGAGACTGCCAGCGCCTGTCTTTTGGAGTTGGGGGCTCCGAAATGGGAGGCAGAGGAGGAGGCATTGGCCGGCGAATTTTACAATCCTATGATGAAGGAACTTTGGCGTCCATTCGTGGAGAGATTTTTGATATTTTTGGGAAAAAAGAGGGGGAAAGGCTTTTGGCCCGTCCCCTGCATACAGAAGTTCTTCCCTTCTGCCCTGAAAAGGGAGGGTATGAGGGGGGCTCCACAGATGTGGGGGATGTGAGTTATGTGGTTCCCACAGCAGAAATCCATGTGGCCTGCGCCGCATTGGGAACCATTGGCCATACCTGGCAGATGGCTGCCCAGGCAGGATCCGTGCTGGGGCACAAGGGTCTTTTGCAGGCAGCCATGGTATTGGCGCTTTCCTGTATCCGCACCATGGAACATCCGGATCTTGTGGCAAAGGCCAAAATGGAGATTCTGGAAAAGAATGGAGGGAAATATGAATGTCCCCTGCCTTCGGAGGTGCAGCCGCCCATTGGTATATATTAAACTTCCTGTTGTCCCGTCCGATGGAAATGTATCTGTGCATGC
>CALISX010000583.1 GCA_938041725.1 uncultured Lachnoanaerobaculum sp. | reverse complement strand
TCCATAAGTTTAACGGATTAATAGATAGAAGGCAAGCCTACCCGTGTACAGTAACCAAAGCAGCAGAATTTTTCAAATTCTTTTTCCATGATAACTTGACATAAAATGTAAGGAATGGCATAATATGCCCTGTTAGGCCTAGCTAACAAACTTTGTAGGTATATACTATATTTCCTTGTTATTAGCCGGGCTTTTCTTTGAGATTGTGTGAAATCCTACCAATTTTTTATTAAAAAAAGGATTTACGGATTTTTGTCTGTAAAAGCCCGGGGAGGAGTCCTCGATTTCAAACGGCAAGATGGTATTGCAAACATCACGGAGGAGAATATGAGAAAAAAACATCTTTATCTACTGGCCCCTGCAGCCCTTACATTGTTTTTAGCCAGCTGTGGTTCCCAAACCAGCACCACCACAGCCCCGGACAGCAGTGCTGAGACCACTTCTGCTGCAGACCAGTCCAAGGCAGAGTCCAGCATCGGGAATGAAAACTATATCTACGGCAAGCTGAACATTCCCTATGCAGACTATTATTATGGAGAAATCAATGACATTGAACCTGAGGCGGATCCCGCCAAACTGACCCCCCAGCTGGACAAGGAAGATCCCATCACTGCAGCAGGGCTGCGGGAAGCAGGACAGTATGACAGCGTAAGCTCCAGCACCGCCAAAAAGGCAGCTTCCTATAAAACCGTTTACTCTGAAACAGTGGGAGAAGGATCCCAGATCAATGGCGTCATCAATGTAAATGTAGCTATTTCCAAGAAGCTTTATGAGGAGGCCAAAAAGGCAGCCGAAGCCAATACCGAGGCAAAAAACCCCCTGCTTACCTTTGTGGCTGCTTTGACGGACACCACCGATACCACCCCCGCAGAGTATAAAGTATTAAATTCCGACGGTGTCTTCTCTAAGACTGTGGGCACCACCAATAAGGCCGAGGGAGCAAAGGCGGAAATCACCACCACCTCCTCCTATGGAAACTATCAGATCGATATTGAAGGCCTTGAGTTAAAGGTGGACAATGTACAGGGTGTGGTTTTGGAAACCAAGGAGGGAAAGAAATACGGCCTGGAGCATCTGGAAAATATCTGGCTGACCCCCACAGAGCTGGCCTTTGCCGCCGCTCCCTTTACAGAAGCCCATAACAATGCTGTGGATTACCTTCGCTATGCAGACATTCCTGGAAAGACCATTACCAAGATTACCTACCTGATTCAGGATGATGCAGACATCGAAATTGATACAGACCTGCTTTGCAAGCAGCTGGCTCCGGAAAACTTTACCATTGCCGGAGACGAGCAGGCCGCCTATTCCAAGGAGGGCACCAAGGTCAATTACACCCTTACTGCAGAGGGCAGCGAGTATAAGCTGGCCAGGGTAATCTACCGCAGGAAGGATGTGGAGGACATTTCCAGCATCACGGCCCAGGACGGAGTAATTACTTTGCCCAAGGAGAATGTTCCCGGTCAGTATCAGTTTGTCTTCTCCAATGACCAGTATGCAGACCTCTCCTTTAACACTGTGATTGATTCCGGTCTCAGTGCCGGGGACTTCAGCTTTGCAGACAATACCCTGCGCCTGAAGGAAAATGACAAGGGCCTGGATATTAAGACCTATATCAACTCCACCACCTCCGCCACAGTAAATGAAACAGAGTATAAGGGGGGAAGGGGAAGAAAATTCGGCACTGCCATCTTTAACGAGGATGGAAGTATTAAGCTGGATGCCACCACCACCTCCGACGGCAAGGATGTGCCTGTATTTGAGGCCGCCGGCACCTACACGGTAACCATCAAAGCTGCCGGATATCCGGATGTAACTTTTGAGGTAACAAAATAATGAAACTGCTGGCCTGCATGCTTTTTTCTTTGGTCTTTTTCGGACTTTTGGAAAAGCCTGTAAAAAAACGCCCCGTAATCTTTTACGGGGCAACTGTTGTTATTGCTGTTCTTTCCCTGGCAACAGGCCTGATGATACCGGCCAAGAGCCTGCCTGCTCCTCTATCCTATATTTTGTATACTATTTTGGCCCGGGGTACCTTGGCCGGCGCTATATTTTTGCTGGTTATGGCAGCTTCCGTGCTGCCAAATTCCAAAGTAAAACAGTTTTTAATGCGGCAAAGGGGCGAAATGGCTATTATAGCCTCCCTGTTTACCTTAATCCACAACATAGCCTATGGAAAATGGTATTTTGTTAAGATATTTACCAATCCTGCCCTTTTGTCCCCCTATGAGCTGGCAGCCGCCATCCTGTCCCTGATGATGATTTTGCTGCTGATTCCCCTGACCATCACCTCCTTCCAAAGGGTACGAAAGCGGATCAAGGCTCCGGCCTGGAAGAAGCTGCAGCGCTGGTCCTATTTGTTTTATGGACTGCTTTTTATCCATATCTCCCTGATTTTCAGCGGCCCCATCCGTATGGGACGCAGGGGATATATTCTGGATCTGGCCATTTATGCCCTCCTTTACCTGATCTATCTGGTACTGCGGATCAAACGCTTCCCAAAGCAGAGAAATCTTTGCATCGGGCTGATGGCCATTATCCTTCTGATCTTTGCAGGGGTATGCCTTTCG
>CALISX010000582.1 GCA_938041725.1 uncultured Lachnoanaerobaculum sp. | reverse complement strand
AGAGAAAGGACAAGACATACTGCCATTCCCCCTGATATGATTCTTCTTTTCATATTCTCCTCCTATAAGAGAGCTACAACTTTATCCCATCTCCTCTGTCCTGTTTGATTAAAATCCTTAAAGCTTCCACAGCCGTCTCAATGGCTCCGGCCGTTTCATGCACCTGGTCATTGGAAAGCCCGGCCCGTTCCCGTTCCTGGTTGGCCACCACCAAAAATACAGATCCCACTCGCACCTTTAGAAAGCTTCCCACAGTAAACAATGCGGCAGATTCCATCTCAGAAGCCAAAACCCCCAGTTTTTTCCAAGCCTGCCACTTGTTTTCCAGCTCATAGCCCACAGGCATCATTTCCGGTTCATGCTGACCGTAAAAAGCATCCTTACACTGCACCACCCCTAAATGAACTTTTTTCTTCAGATTCTCTGCCCCCTGCACCAAAGCAGAGGTCACTGTAAAATCCGCCAAGGCCGGAAATTCAATGGGAGCATATTCTTTGCTGGTGCCCTCCATACGGATGGCCCCTGTGGCAATCACCAAATCTCCCCCCTTTACATCCAAAGCAATGCCTCCGCAGGTTCCCACCCGGACAAAGGTACGGGCCCCGCAGCGCACCAGCTCCTCCAGAGCAATGGCAGCAGAGGGGCCTCCAATACCCGTAGAGGTAACAGAAACCTTCACACCCTCTAAAAAGCCCGTATAGGTGACAAATTCCCTGCTGTCTGCCACCGGCTCCCCCTTCTCAAAATAAGCAGCAATTTTTTTACAGCGTTTGGGATCACCGGGTAAAATTACATACTCTCCCACTTGCCCCCGGGCTGTACCGATGTGGTACTGCACACCGGCCCCCTGTGTATAATCAACCATCATTTTCTCCCTTTCCGATGCACTCTCGTCCTTCCTTCTGTGCATATTATACCACATTTGCCATAACAGCAAAACTCTGCATCTCTCATACAAAAAAAGCAGGTTAAGACCTGCTCCTCCTTCTTTTCAGAATTTCTTCTGCATATAGAAACGTGCGCCGCCAGGCGCACAACAAACGGGAGCCGGGAAGCAATCTTTCACTTCCCGGCTCCCGCATCTTTTCACTTAGAATACTCTCCATCCTACGATGAAATTGTTCTGCCACCAGCCGCTTAGAGACCGCTGCACCACTCTTCCATTGGCAGAGGATGCATCAATTACTGTACCGCCTCCAGCCACAATACCTACATGGCCGGATACCACAATAATATCACCGGCCTGAAGCTGGGAGAAGGAGCTGACTCTGGTATATCTGCCTGCATTTCGCCAGGCGGAGGAGGTCATATAGGACTGGCTCACACCAGAACTGTTCAGAACCCAGTATACAAAGCCGGAGCAGTCAAAGGCATTGGGGCCCTTAGACCCCCAAACATAGGGAGAACCCACCTTTGAGGAAGCAAGGTTTAGCATGGTGCCCACACCGCCGCCTCCGGTATACACCGGTGCTGCGCTGCCGCCGCCACCGCCCCCTCCTCCGGCGTTTCCGCCGCCGCCACCGCCACCGCTTCGGCTGTCGCCTCCCCTGTTTCTAGGAGTGCTGGCTGCGGGACGCACCACATTGTCAGAGGTAAGCTTGGCGATGGTCATGGCCCCCACCCGACCGTCAGCAGACAAACCGTTTCTTTGCTGGAAAGCCATCACTGCCGCCTGGGTGGCCTCCCCATAGTAGCCGGTGACGCCGGAATTTCCCATATATCCCCACTTGGCCAGCAGATACTGGACCTTGGCCACCTGGTCGCTTTGATCCCCCACCGTCATGCCATTGGGCTTGGCATTGCCGGACAAAATCACTGCCCTGGTGGAGGGACCAAGATAGCCGTCCACCACCAGATCGTTCTTTGACTGGAAGGCCTTCACTGCGATGCTGGTGTCACTTCCATAGGTGCCGTCGGGGGTGGTGGTCATATATCCCAGATCAAACAGGCGCTTTTGCACTGCCTCCACCACTTCGCTTTTTTCTCCGTACACCAGCATATTGGCCTTTACCTCATCGGAGTACAGAAGGTTCACGGTCTCGGTTCCCACCCGGCCGTCCTCTGACAGATTGTTCATTTGCTGGAGCTTTCGCACCCCTGCCTCTGTGTGATCGTCAAAGGTGCCGCTGACCATACTGCTTTCTGCCAGATATCCCAGCTCATAGAGGCGGTTCTGGATCCGGGTAATATCATCTCCCACATCTCCCATTTTCGCCGCATAGGACTTGGCGTCAATATTCATCAAAAGGGGCAGTGTGGCCGGACCGATAATACCATCCTGATCCAGATTGTTCTGTCTTTGAAAAATCTTTACAGCAGCTTCTGTATAATTACCAAAATACTCTGTGGGCTCGTCCACATCCATAAAACCCAGTTCCATAAGACGCTGCTGAAGCTTGGCTACAATGGAATGCTCCACTCCCAACCGGATAAACTCCGGGGCCGGAGGCTCTGTGGGAAGGGTTACCTCCAAAGACGGAAACTGAGCTCCCTCTGGGGACAGAGCCATCACCTCCACACTGGTTTCTGTAGGCGGAGTGCTTTCTGCTTCAGTCCCCTCGGTTTTGGGATGCCCCATCCCAGCTACAGAAAGTCCGATCACAGCTGCTGCTGCCACAGAGCCAAGGGCTCCCACCAGGATTTTTTTATAGTGCTGGGAAAATACATTGACAGGGGCTGGAGACTCGGTCTCTTTGCTTTTCTTTTGCTTAGAGGAATCCTCCTCATCCAGAAGACCACGCAGAGAGCTGCTGTTTTTTTTCTTACCGGAAGCTTTTCGGTTCCCGAAAACGTCATAATCACTTTGATTTTGTTTCTTTGGTTCTTTATTATCTTTATCCATGTTCTTTCTCTAAATGGCGCTCTTACCGGAAAGCAATGCATCCGTTAAGGAAGCGAACTGGGAAAGACTAAGAGCCTCTCCTCTGATTTTTTCTTCTAGTCCAACCTTCATTATAGCATGAATAATGGAATTTTTCGAGAAGGACAAATCTGAAGAATTGCTTAAAGCGTTCAAAAGAGTTTTCCTTCTTTGGTTAAAGGCCCCTCGGATCAGCTGAAACATCAGCTTTTCATCCCTGGTTTTTACCGGCGGCGCTTCAAACAGGTCCAAACGGACAATAGCAGAACCCACCTGGGGTCTGGGAAGAAAGCAGTTGGGAGGCACATTTCCTGCAATTTCAGGAGCAGCATAGTATTGTACCGCCAGGGAAAGGGCTCCATACTCCTTGGTGCCGGGAGCCGCTGTCATCCGATCCGCCACCTCCCTTTGGATCATTACAGTAATACTTTTTAACCCCAGTCTCTTTTCCAATAGATCCATCATAATGGGCGTGGTGATGTAATAGGGTAGGTTTGCCACTACCCGAACATTTAGAAGTCCGGGATTTTGGCTTTTCCTCTCTAAAATCAAGGCAGACAAATCTGTCTTCAAAATATCCCCCTGTATAATACAGATATTTTGAAGCTCCGCCAGGTTTTCCTCTAAAATAGGAATCAGGTTTTGATCCAGCTCCACTGCCAGCACAGCCCCCGCCTTCCTTCCCAGAGCCTGGGTTAAGGAGCCGATGCCGGGGCCGATTTCAATCACCAGATCCTCCCCTGTAATGGAGGAAGCCTTTATAATTTTGTCAATCACTCCGGGATCAATGAGGAAATTCTGCCCCAGGCTTTTTCGAAAACGAAAATTGTATTTTTGAAGAATCTCAATGGTTTTCCCAGGGGTTGCAATATCCGCCATGGCATCTCCTTTAATACAGTTTGGGATAGAGTTTTTTTGCATTTTCAAAGGTTGCCTCCACTACCTCTTCTGTAGAAATACCTTTGATAGCGGCAATGGCCTCTGCCACATAATGCAAATACAAAGAGGAATTGCGCTTTCCCCGGAAGGGCACCGGAGCCAGGTAGGGGCAGTCGGTTTCCAAGACCAAGTATTCCAATGGAATCTGTGCCGCCACCTCCTTTAATTTCTTTGCATTCTGAAACGTAAGCACCCCGCCGATGCCTAAGAAAAATCCCAGGGCAGTATACTCTCTGGCCTGCTCCAGGGCATAGGAATAGCAGTGGATCACTCCATGGAAGTATTCTCCTTTTTTCAGTATCTCCATGGTATCTGATGCTGCCTCCCGGGAATGAATCACCACAGGAAGATTTTTTTCCTTTGCCAGACTGAGCTGCCGCAAAAACCAATATTTTTGATGGTCCCTGGGCGGGTCGGGATAATGATAGTCCAGTCCGATCTCCCCCACTGCCACCACCTTTTTATCCTGGATCATAGCCTGGATATTCAAAAATTTTTCCTCGTTCATGGCTGCCGTTTCCGAAGGATGGACTCCCACAGCTGCAAACACCTGGGGATATGCATGGGAAAGGGAAAGGCAGTCCGCATTGCTTTCATAGGTGGAGCCAATATTTACCACCCGAAGAATCCCCTTTTTTTCCAGAGAGGAAACAATCTCCTCCCGGTCTTTTCGAAATGCCCGATCATCATAATGGGCATGGGTATCAATTAATCCCGGACTGCTAAGTCCGGGGAACGTTTTCATTGTCATTGTTTACCTGGTTAAATACCACCACACTGCATATAAAAGCAAAAGATGCAGCGGGTAGAATATATAGAAAAAATATTTTAAGGAAATTCCCTTTTTCCCATTGTAAAGGTTGATGGGAAGAAGGGATGCAATAGCCGGAGGCTCAAAGCACAGGGAAATGGCTGTAAGGATATTCCTTCGCAGCACCTGATTGCGGCAGATAAAAAGCACTGCTGCAATAATAGGCCCCATATACACATAATCTGCCTGGATCAGCCAGGAAATCCCAGCTGCTGCCACAATGCAAAGCAGATAAAAATCCGGAAAACGCTCAATAGCCGCAAACATCCCCACGGAAATCAGCAAAGTCCAAAATACATTCTGGCTGCTGAAGTCAAACAGGGTTTTGGAAAAGGCCAAATCATAGGGAATTTCCGATATAAGGGCAAAGAGAAACAGCCGGATCATATATTTTTTTAAATTTTTGGTGTGGAAATATCCCTCCACCAAAAGAAATAAAAAAATCGGAAAGGCCAGCCGCCCGATGCAGCGCATGATCCAATAGATCCTGTTGTGAAAAGGAGTATAGGGCAGAGCCTCTCCAAAAATCACCAGTCCCCCATGGTCTATCACCATACTGAGTATGGCCAGAAGCTTTAAGCCTCCTCCGGAAAAGACCCGGTATTTTTCCTGCATACTTGCCTCCGGCATATTACATTACCTGGGAACCGGTTTTTATCTCCTTCTCCGGGGAAACCAAAACCAGGTTTCCTGCGTCATCCTCTGCACAAAGAATCATTCCCTGACTTTCTACCCCGGCTAGTTTTCTGGGAGCAAGATTGGTCACCACCAGCACCCTTTTCCCCACCATCTCCTTGGGGGAATACCAGGCCTTAATGCCGCTAACAATCTGGCGCACCTGGGAGCCGATTTTTACCTGGGAGCAAAGAAGTTTTTTTGACTTGGGCACCTCTGCACATTCCAGAATCTCTCCCACCTGAATCTGCAGCCTGGCAAAATCTTCATATACAATCTCCGCCTTGGGCTCTGGATCCATGCCCTCTTCCTTTTTCTCTTCCGGCTTTCCCTCCGGGGCTAAAACCGCCTCAACCCGCTCCAGCACCTGGGTCAGATCCAGTCTCTGGAATAAAATCTCCGGCTCCCCTGTTACCTTGGTGCCGCTCATAAACTGGCCGAAGCTTCCCATATCCCCATAATCCCTGGATGTGGTTCCCAGCATGGCAAGGATTTTTTCTGCAGTCTCCGGCATAAAGGCCGCCAAAAGGGAGGCCCCAATGGTCAGGGATTCTGCCAGATTGTAAAGCACCGTCTGAAGTCTGGATTTTTTAGAGGCATCCTTTGCCAAAATCCAGGGGGTAGTTTCATCAATATATTTGTTGCAGCGCTTAAAAATGGCCCAGATCTCTGTCATGGCATCCGCCACCCGCAAATCCTCCATCTTCCGGGAGGCCTTCTCCACTGCCAGCAGCACCGTATCCTTTAGCTCTGTATCAATTTCCATCTGTCCTGGCTCCCAGGACTCCTTTGCATTGGTGATAATGCCGTCAAAATACTTATTGGTCATGGAAATGGTGCGGCTCACCAGGTTGCCCAGCACATTGGCCAGGTCGGAATTAAACCGTTCCACCATCAGCTCCCAGCTGATCACCCCGTCATTTTCAAAGGGCATTTCATGGAGCACAAAATACCGTACTCCGTCTACGCCAAAAAAATCCACCAAAGTGTCTGCATACAGCACATTGCCCTTGGACTTGCTCATTTTCCCCTCTCCCTGTAAAAGCCAGGGATGGCCAAATACCTGTTTTGGCAAAGGGATATCCAAAGCCATCAGGAAAATGGGCCAATAGATGGTATGGAAGCGGATAATGTCCTTTCCAATCAGGTGCAGGTCTGCAGGCCAAAACCGGTTGTACCGTTCTCCCTGCTGTCCTCCGCAGTCAAAGCCCAGTCCCGTAATATAATTGGTCAGAGCATCCAGCCACACATACACCACATGCTTTTCATCAAAGGATACGGGAATCCCCCAGGTAAAGCTGGTTCGGCTGACACAAAGATCCTGCAGCCCCGGCAGCAAAAAGTTATTCATCATTTCGTTTTTCCGGGAGACAGGCTGAATAAACTCCGGATGGGACTGGATATGGGCAATGAGCTTGTCTGCATATTTGCTCATCTTAAAGAAATAGGCCTCTTCCTTGGCCGGATATACCTCTCCATGGCAGTCCGGGCATTTCCCCTCCACCAGCTGGGATTCTGTAAAGAAGGACTCGCAGGCTGTACAATACAGCCCCTGGTAGCAGTCCTTGTAAATATCCCCCTGGTCATAGAGTTTTTTAAAGATCTTTTGCACCTGCTCCACATGGTAATCATCCGTGGTGCGGATGAATTTGTCATAGGAGGTATTCATCAAATCCCAGATTCTGCGAATCTGGCCTGCTGCCTGGTCCACATATTCCTTGGGGGATACCCCTGCCTCTTTGGCCTTGTTTTCTATTTTTTGCCCATGTTCGTCTGTGCCGGTTTGGAAAAACACATCATAGCCCTGGAGCCTTTTAAACCGGGCAATGGCATCTGCCAAAACAATCTCATAGGTATTGCCGATGTGGGGCTTTCCCGAGGCATAGGCAATGGCCGTGGTAATATAGTAGGGTTCATTATTATGTTTATGACACATGGAAGATTCCTTTCCTATGGTATTATGATCCTATACTTTTGGGGGCCTTGGGAGAAACTATGAATCCATCAGCATTTTTTAAGATCCAACGGTCAATTTTTTGCAAAGCCTCCAGCAAAATAAGGGTTTCCTGTCCATTCAGGTTTTCCAGCATGGCGTTGACCATCTCCCGGTGAAACCTTTGATGATGTCTGTAGGCCGCCGCCCCCTTGGGGGAAAGGCTTAAAAGCACCACCCGCTTGTCCTTTTCGGAGCGTCTGCGCAGCACATAGCCCTTTTTTACCAGCCCGTTCACTGCAATGGTTAAGGAACCCACAGTTACCGACAACTGCTGGGCAATGGCGGACATATTTTTGGTTTCCTTGAGTCCGATCACATCCATCACATGCATGTCGTTATTGGTAATATCCTGAAAATCCGATCCCGTCAGGGCCTTCTCCTCTAAATCCAGGATTTCACGAAAAAGCCTTGTGAGTATCTCATTAAATTTTCCAAATCCCTGATCCCCCATGCATCGTCCCCTTTTGCGGATACCCTCTGCTGCTTTCCTGTGTAAACTCCCCTGCGGCAGACTCCAGGCCTCCTGCTGTATCAGTCTTATGCGCACACTGTTAAAGGCTTGTGTGCCGCCACAGGCATCAGTTCATTATACTAAATCCTGTCAAGGCTTGCAAGAAGCCCCAAAGCTTACTCCCGGCCATTCCAGCAATAGGTACAAAGCCTGCAGGAGGGGATTCCGATGGATTTTAACAAATCATCCAGCCTGTGGAAGCGCAAAGAGGTAAAATTCTGGATTTTTCTGATTTCCTCTACCATTTCCTTATAGTTTCGACTGTCTGGATCCGCATAATCCCAGAGCAGTTCCTGACTTACATTTTCCCCCTCCCTGTCCCGGATAATCCTTCGGGTAATAAGGTCATAATCCGAGTAGGAACGAGAAAAGTTCAAATATTTGCAGCCAAACAAAAGAGGGGGGCAGGCCGGGCGCACATGCACCCTTTTGGCTCCGGAGCGGTACAAAAACTCCGTGGTTTCCCGCAGCTGGGTACCCCGGACAATGGAATCATCAATCAACAGTATGGAATTGTTTTCAATCAGTTCCTGCACAGGAATCAGTTTCATCCTGGCAATGAGATTTCTTTGGTTCTGGGCCGTGGGCATAAAGGACCTGGGCCAGGTGGGAGTGTATTTTATAAAGGGCCTGGCAAAGGGAATCCCGGAAGCATTGGCATAGCCTATGGCATGGGCCGTTCCGGAATCCGGCACCCCCGCCACAATGTCCGCCTCTGCATCATCCCGTCCCGCTAACAGCTTCCCGCATCTATAGCGCATCTGCTCCACATTTACCCCCTCATAGGAGGCTGTGGGATAGCCATAGTATACCCATAGAAAGGAGCAGATTTTCATTTCCTCTTTGGGCGGCAGCACCGGGGTGATCTTTTCCGGAGTAATAAAAACCGCTTCCCCCGGTCCCAGCTCCTTTAAAAAATGATACCCCAGATTTAAATAGGCATGGTTTTCAAAGGTAATGCAGAAGGCTCCCTCCTTGGCCCCCAGTACCAGGGGGGTACGCCCCAGCCGGTCCCTGGCAGCATAGATCCCCTCCTTTGTCATAATGGCCAGGGACATGGAGCCTTCAATTACCTCCTGGGCATAGGCAATCCCCTGGGCAAAGCTTGGTTTAGAGTCGATCAAAATGGATACCAGCTCATTGGCATTGATTTTCCCCCCGCTCTGCTCCTGGAAATGCACCATCCGGTCTGCGAAAAGCATTTTTAAGATTTCCTCCTGGTTGGCGATTTTCCCCACTGTGGTAATGGCATAACTGCCCAGATGGGATTGAATCAAAAGGGGCTGGATCCTCATCGGAAATACATCCAATCCCCATATGCCCCTGGAGGGCTTCCACATCCTTTTCAAATTTCGTTCGAAAGGGGGAGTTTTCAATATTATGGATGGCCCGATGGAAAATCTCCCCGTCAAATACCGCCATCCCTCCCCTTCTGGTTCCTAGGTGGGAGTGATAATCCACACCAAAGAACAAATCCATTACACAATCCTGCTTACTGATTACTCCAAATATTCCGCCCATTTTCTTCCTCCCTGTGAACCATCTTAAAACGCGATTGCCTGGCTGTATACACCAATTCCCTAATCCGGGTAAATTTTACATTCTTTTCCCCCTTTGGTCAATCGCGCCAGGGAGTGCATAAAAAAAGACCCGAAAAGCTCCGGGTCCTTTTTCGCTATGAACAGCACATTCCCAAGAAGAAAAGCTCTGGTTTAAGGTGGTTTTCCAATCGAAACCTCTCCTGTTTCTATATTATTTTTTTAAAAGTTTTCTTGCTCTTTCCAATACATTTTCCAGGGAAAAACCGAACTTTTTAAACAGCTGATCCTGGGGAGCGCTGGCGCCAAAGCTTTCCATGGCAATCACATCCCCATCCAAACCAGTGTAGCGCTCCCAGCCAAAGCCGGAAAGTGCTTCAATGGCCAGCCTTTTCCGAAGGGCGGCGGGAAGTACCTCCTCCTTATATTCCGGAGACTGCTCCTCAAAAATATCCGTACAGGGCATGCTGACCACCCGCACAGCCACATTTTCCTTTTCCAGCTCCTGGGCGGCCAAAACCGCCAGACTTACCTCGGAGCCGGAGGCTATGAGGATCAGATCCGGCACATCCTTTTTTTCCTTTACCAGCACATACCCTCCCTTTAGGGCCTCCCTTCCGCTTCCTGCAAGCTGGGGCAGATTTTGTCTGCTCAGCACCAAGGCGGTGGGGGTGGAGACCGAGGTTAC
>CALISX010000581.1 GCA_938041725.1 uncultured Lachnoanaerobaculum sp. | reverse complement strand
GCCGGTATAATCCATATTAAAACCAGCTCCCAGCTCTAAAAGGGCAGAAATGGTGCCGTCCACCTCCACATGCCCGGTGGTAGGGCTCAGCACCCCGGTGATAATCTTCAAAATAGTGGATTTTCCAGAACCATTGGTGCCGATAATCCCCACGGTGGTTCCCTTTTCCACCTGGAAAGAAATTTTATCCAGGGCAAAAAAATCCCTGTGGTATTCTTTACGGGTAATGGACAGGCTTTCTCTCAGCCTGTCCATGGGTTTGTTGTATAATTTATAGACTTTTGTCACATCCTGAACTGATATGGCAAGATTTTTATTCATACCTCTCCCTTACAATACATCTGAGAAATGGGGCTTTAAGCTGCCGAAAACCCGCAGACCGATCCACAGCAGGATCAAAGTAACACCCCAAAAATACAGGGTCAGCCCTGGACGCTGCCAAAACCAATTTCCCGACAGCATACTGTCCCGATACCCCACCACAATATAGTACACAGGATTGATCCGTAAAACTTTCTCCAGGGAGGCCATCAGCTCCGGACGGTCCTTGAACATAAAGGGATCCCACATAATGGGCGTCATCCACATGCCAATCTGCAGGACGATCCCCACAATCTGGGACATGTCCTTAAAAAACACCTGAATGGAACAGGTAATATAGCTTAAAGCCAAGGTCAGCACCGACAGAGCAAAACTATAGTACAAGATTCCCGCCCAGGTCACCATGGGAAGCCTTCCAAAGGCAAAAAAAAGCATCACCATGATCAATGCAAAGATACCATGGACAATTAAGCAGGAAAGAATCTTTAATACCGGCAAAATACTCACATTGAACACCACTTTTTTTACCAGATAATTATACTCCTGCAGACAGCCGGTTCCTCCGTTTAAGGCCTCCCCGAAAAAAAACCAGGGCACAATGCCCGGCACCAGCCAAATCACATAGGGCACCCCGGGAATGGGGGGGACGCTTTTAAAACCCATTTGAAATATAAAGAAATAAATCAGCACCGTTACCACAGGCTGCACAAACATCCAGGCCACCCCAAAGTAGGAACCTACAAAACGTTTTCTAAAATCCGCCTTAGCCAAATCCCATATGAGATTTCTTTTTTGAACAATCTCCCTTATCAGGGTCCACATATTCCTCATCTTTGATTTCCTGCAGTCCTATGTAAAGGAGAAGGTGTCCTTTAAGCCCTTCCACTTCCTGTCCTTGTCGGAAAGCTTCAGCTCCAGTCCCTCCACAGGCCAGTCAATGCCGATTGCAGGGTCGTCATAGGCCAGCCCGCCTTCATCTCCGGGATGATAAAAATCCGTGCATTTATAAACAAATTCCGCCACATCGGAAAGCACCACAAAACCATGGGCAAAGCCCTCAGGAATATAAAACTGCTTTTTATTTTCCTGGGATAAAAGGACTCCGAAATACTGCCCAAAGGTAGGGGAGGCCTTCCTTAAGTCCACCGCCACATCATATACTTCACCCAAAATCACCCGAACCAGCTTTCCCTGGGGATGTTCCTTTTGAAAGTGCAGCCCCCGCAGCACTCCTTTGACGGAACGGGACTGGTTGTCCTGGACAAAATCCATGAAAAGTCCATGTTCTGCAAACTCTTCCTTATGATAGGTTTCCATAAAGTATCCCCGGTCATCCAAAAACACCTTTGGTGTGATCACACACAGCCCCTCTATGCCGCATCTTTCCACTGTTATTTTACTCATATATACTTTTATTCCCTCCCAGGGTTTGATTCCCCGGCAAAGATCTATGCATCCGCCGGAGGCTTTTTCGTCAACGGCAAAGGATTTTTGTCGTTGGCTATAGTATAGTAAATAAGCCCTTTTTCGTCAAATTGAAGCAGTGCCGGTTAAAGCAGTTTTTTTTCCACCAGTACCACATTTTCCCTGCCCAGTCTGCTTTGCAGCTGATTTTGTATTTCTTCCCCCTTCACCAGCCACTCCCTTCCCAGATTCTTTTTGGCCCTTTCTTTTTTTAAATATATCACCACACTGTCTTCGCCCTCGGACTGCCCTAGATTGATTAAAAGCAGACCGCTGTCCCTTTCATAGCTTTCCCGGTCCGCATACCGGATCCAAAGCTCTCCTGGCAGCCTCCCCAGAGGCAGCACCTTCTCCACAATCAGTTTGGCTTCCTCCTCTCCGGAAAAATCCATCCGTCCCACAAGATAGACCTTTTCCTCCAGACGGATCAGCTCCTCAAACTTTTCAAATACCTTGGGGAAAATCACTGCCTCCAGGGTACCATACAGATCTTCCAGGGTGGCAAAGGCCATCATATCTCCCTTTTTGGTAAACTTTTTGCTCACCTGGGCAAGAATCCCCCCCACCGCTGTCTTTGGAGGCGGAGGCAGTGCGTCCTCCTCCTCCAAATTCCTTTTAAAATCCGTACTTTTGGCATTGGTATTTTTTTCCAAATCCTGCAAAAATTCATCCAAAGGATGGCCGCTGAGATATACCCCCAGCACTTCCTTTTCAAAGGCCAGAAGCTCCTCCTTGGAATACTCAGCCATGGTAATCAGCTGTCTGCCAAGGAAGTTATTGTCCTGTTGAAATAAGGACATCTGCCCCGGCATACTGCCCCGCTGCTCCCGGTTCTTTTCATTGATCAAAGCCTCTGCACTGAGAATTTTTTCCCTTCGGTTGCCTTCTAAAAGATCCAGGGCCCCTGCCTTGATGAAGCTCTCCACACTGCGACGGCTGATTTCCTTCAGGCTGATGCGGCTGATAAAATCCTCCAGGCTTTGGTAGGGTCCCCGAATCTCTCTTTCCCGGATTATGGCATCTGCCACATTTTTTCCCACATTTTTTATGGCATTTAAACCAAAGCGAATGCCCTCCTGTTCCACGGAAAATCCCCTTTCTCCCCGGTTAATGTCCGGCGGCAAAAGCCGGATGCCCATGGCATGAAGGCCCCCCATGTATTCCATCAGCTTGTCAGTATTGTCCATCACCGAGGTCATGGTGGCTGCCATAAATTCCTTGGGATAGTAGTATTTTAAATAAGCCGTTTGATAGGAAATATAAGCATAGCAGGCTGCATGGGATTTGTTAAAGGCATAGCTGGCAAAATCCATCATTTCATCAAAGATCTTTTGGGCGGTTATTTCCGGAATTCCCCGGGCCACACAGCCCGGCACCCCCTCCTCTGGATTGCCGTATACAAAATTTTTCCGCTCCTTCTCCATCACAGAAGCCTTTTTCTTGCTCATGGCCCTTCGCACCAGATCGCTTCTGCCCACAGTATACCCTGCCAGGTCCCGGACAATGGCCATGACCTGTTCCTGGTATACAATGCACCCGTAGGTGGCGGAAAGAATAGGCTCCAAAAGAGGAGTATCATAGGTGATTTTGGAACGATTATTCTTTCCCTGGATGTACTTGGGAATAAAATCCATGGGGCCGGGGCGGAACAGGGAAATCCCCGCAATAATATCCTCCAGATTTTCCGGCTTCAGTTCCCGCATAAAACTTTGCATCCCGGCACTTTCCAGCTGGAACACTCCATCGGTTTTTCCTGTGGAAATAAAGGCAAATACCTTAGGGTCATCATAACCCAAACTGTGCAGATCTATGGTCTTGTGGTGTTTTTTTTGAATCTGAGCCAGGGTATTCTGGATCACTGTAAGCGTGCGCAGGCCCAGAAAGTCCATTTTTAACAGTCCCAGCTCCTCCAGTGTATTCATGGTATACTGGGTGGTGACAGAACCCTCTGCCCCCACAGCCAAAGGCACATATTCCTCTACGCTTTTTTGGGAAATCACCACGCCGGCGGCATGCATGGAGGTATGCCTGGGCAGCCCCTCCAGGCGAAGACTCAGCTCTAAAAGACGGCGCACCTGGGGGTCAGTTTCAAAAAGCTGATGCAGCTCCTTGCTTTGGGCAATGGCTGTTTCCAAGGTCATATCCTTTTCCCTTGGCACCAGCTTTGCAATGGTATCACAGCGGGAATAGGGAATTTCCAAAGCCCGTCCCACATCCCGGATCACCCCTCTGGCCTGCAGGGTACCAAAGGTAATGATCTGACACACCCGGTCTGCACCGTATTTTTTTATTACATAGGAAATGACTTCTCCCCTTCTTTCATAGGCAAAGTCCACATCAATATCCGGCATGGAGATCCGCTCCGGGTTTAAAAAACGCTCAAACAGCAGCTGGTAGCGGATGGGATCAATGTCTGTAATTCCCAAACAGTAGGACACCAGACTCCCGGCGGCAGAGCCCCTTCCCGGCCCCACCGCAATGCCCTGGTTTCTGGCATAATTGATATAATCCCATACAATTAAAAAATAGTCCACATAGCCCATTTTTTCGATAATATCCAGCTCATACTCCAGTCTTTCCCTAAGAGCCGGCATATCCTCTCGGGTGCTTTCATACCTGGCAGCCAGCCCCTCAGTACAAAGGCGGCTTAAACAGCCTTTGGAAGTCTCCCCCTGAGGCAGAGGGAACCGGGGGAGCTTGGTAACGCCAAACTCTATCTCCACATTGCACCTGGCGGCAATGTCTGCAGTATTTTCCACAGCCTCCGGCGCAAAGGCAAAAAGGGTCTGCATCTCCTCTTCGGTTTTAAAATAAAACTGCCCCCCCTCATAGCGCATCCGGTTTGGCTCATGGACGGTTTTTCCTGTTTGAATGCAAAGGAGTATATCATGGGCAGCGGCATCCCTGTCATAAATATAATGGATATCATTGGTGGCCGCCAGGGGAATATTCAGTTCCCTCCCCATGGCCTGCAGCTCCAGATTTACCTTTTTTTGTTCAAAAATACCATGGTCCTGCAGCTCCAGGTAAAAATTGTCTTTGCCAAAAAGAGCCTGGTATTTTCTTGCTACGGCTCTGGCTTCTTCCTTTTTTCCCCTGACAATCAGCCGGGGTATCTCCCCGGCCAAACAGGCTGAAAGGGCAATCAGCCCCTCATGGTACTCCTCCAGCAGCGAAAAATCAATGCGGGGACGATAATAAAAGCCCTGGGTAAAACCCTTGGATACAATTTTCACCAGATTGGCATAGCCCTGGTTGTTTTTGGCCAGCAGGATCAAATGGTAATACCGATCCTCTCCCCTTCCCTTTTCCCTGTCAAAGCGGGAACCGGGACTGACATAAACCTCGCAGCCGAGAATGGGTTTGATCCCTGCGGCTTTGGCTGCCTTATAAAATTCTATAACACCATACATAACCCCATGGTCTGTGATAGCCAGGGAATCCATGCCGCAGGCCTTCGCCCGGGCTACCAGCTCCTTGATTTTACAGGAACCGTCCAGCAGGGAATATTCTGTATGTACATGCAAATGGGTAAATGACATTTTTTCCTCCTGGGATATAGTATAGCATAGGACAGCAGAATATGGCTGTATATGGCTGTATAAGTCTTCGCAGCACTCCGCTTAACAGCTTTCGTGCTGCGACCAGGCATTCGTAATCCGGGCTGTCGCCCTGCTTACTCATGCCTGTTGTCCCGGCCGATACCAGAATAGCCACTCATGCAAGCATGGCGGCTATTCTGGCACCCTCCGGGGACTTATACAGCAAAAAGCTCTCGGGAAAATCCCGAGAGCCCGCAATTAGAATCTCATGAAAACAATATTTTGTTTCACTCTAAATTATTCAGACAGATCAATGTGGTTGATCTTGTAGTTGGAAACGCTAACCTTGTAGTTGTCACCATCGGTCTTTGTTCCGCTCTTTACCATAGCACCGGAGGTATTGATCAAATAAGCCTTCTGTCCAGTTCCCAGAGTCAGTTTATACTGGGTACCTTTACGTATTGGCTGGCTGGTATATCCAAACTTGGCAAAAGCTTCCTCAACAGATCCCTGGAACTCAAACTTATCGTTCGCTCCCAGTACCAAAACCTCAATCTTGTTGTCACTATCAGCCTTAGCCAGCTTACCGGCAAAGTAATACTTATGATCCTTAATACCCAGAAGTCCAGATCCCTTAGCAGAACCGTTCTTAGCAAACTCAAAGGTCAGCTTCTCGCCGTCTAACTCAACATTGGTCTTGCCGGTCTTCATAGAACCATCATTTCCGTCTCCGAAATAGTAGGATCTTAACTCACCGCTCTTGAACAGGTCAATGTTGGCTGCAACAAACTTGTCCAAGTTGTCGGAAGTGTCATACTTATCCTGGCTGCCTACCTTCTGAACAATGTCCTTGGTGCTGTAAGCGTTGGATCCAGAAGCAAGGCTGGCCATCTGAAGAACAACAAATCCGTCCATCATACGTCCATACTCGTCAAAGGCATACTTCTTACCATTGATGGTCTTGATCTCATTAACAGCCAGCTTACCGTTATTATCTGCATAATACCAGTACTCGCTGCCATCCTCATACTTATCCCTCTGGAGGAAATATCCAGGTGTGGTCTTGAACCATCCCTTGGTATACCTTGCTCCATTGTCAGGGCTGGCGAAGTTCATGAAGCTCTTGGAGTAGGTAGCACTTCCCTGGAGTCCGCCATCCTTAACGCTGCTGGAAGAAACAGAAGCAGTAGCGCTGGAATACCATCCGGCATTCATACGTCCATACTGGTCAAATCCATACTTCTTGCCATTGATGGTCTTTCCTTCGGAGTTCTTCTCCTTCTTACCAGAGGACTTGAAGTAGAACCACCTGGTCTGATCCTCATCCCAGTAGTTGTCACCCGGCTGAAGGTCTGCCGCCTGGTCATCTGTTATAGAAATCTCTTTCCATCCCTCTGCCATAGCACCGTCGTTCTCATCTCCGAAGTAATAGTCGGCTTCCTGCCAAGCATTGTCGTCATGCTGAGTCTCACCGTCTTTTACCCAACCATACTGCATCTTACCGTCAGCATTGAATGTGTACTTCTTACCGTTGATAGTCTTTAAAGAAACGTCGCCTGTAGCTGAATCGCTTCTCTTGTAAGCCTTACCGTTAGCTCCGAAGTAGTACCACCACTGATTTGGCTCGTTCTCTTCGCCTGCGTTCTCGTTGTCAACTGCAACCCAACGATTTGTAACCATAACACCGTTAATGTCAACATAGTATGTATCGTCGTTATCGTCGATAAGTGAATCTGTAGCCATCTCGCCTTTATCGTCAAGATAGAACCAGTAGTCACCTGACTTCTGCCATGTCTCTGTTACTTTCTCTTCGTTTCTGTTATAATATACCCATGTACCGTTCTCCTGTTGCCAGCCTGTAGCAGCGAAAGCTGTCATAGCTCCACCAACTGAGAGAACTGCTGCTGCTGAAATTAATGCAGCAATCTTTGTTTGCTTTCTCATAATGAATGCATCTCCTTTTTGAAATCCTTTTTGAAATCTAATGCGTCTCGTAAAGTTAACTTTTTAGTCCCTTTGTTTCAAGACAATCGTAGTATATAACTTTATTTTTATATTTACAATATATTTTCCATTTCTGATTTCTTACAAAAATATTACATAATTTACTTTTCTGTATAAGTCTTCTCTTATTATACTATAAATATCTGTTTTTCTGTCTGTATAAATAGTTAACCTATATAAGGAAGAAACTCCTTACATAATATATATATTTTTTTCTCCACCATTTTTTATTCTCTTTTCCAAGTACTGTATTATAGTTAAAACATAATAAATTGAATAAAATAATAATTTGTATGGACACAGCCCGAAAGAATAAATATTATGTTCTTCTTTAAAAGATTGCATCCGTCGTCGGTCTGATTTAATATATTCTAAATTTGTTCCGACTTTTATTATTAGTGTTGTGCCTAAGACACGCACATGCAGTTTTAATTTATTGCTTATTTCACACCACTTTAAATGCCATATTTATAATAACATTCTATTATATACTTTAAAGAAATTTTATGTTAGAATGTTCAATATATGTATTTTTTTATTATTTTTGAACTTATTGATTTGTTTCAACAATTATAACTTTATTTACAAAGCACTATGGTATCAATAGAAAAAAGGTCTTTGATGCCCACATTATTTTATGGAGGATTATGAACAGATACGCCTATTTACTTAGAGAAATATATGAATGTAAAAACATTACGCAGAGGGAACTTTCCGCCAAGCTTTCACTATCACTTGGCAGTGTTAACAATCTTATTCATGCTGCCATAGGTGAGGGGCTTATATATAAGGAAGGAAATGAACTTATCATAAGTGAAAGCGGTATAAACTATCTTGAGCCGTTTAAGGTTGAAAGAGCAATTATTATGGCTGCCGGTTTCGGCTCAAGATTTGTTCCTCTGACATTTGAAACACCTAAAGGGCTTTTGGAAGTATTCGGTGAAAGAATGATTGAAAGGCAGATAAAGCAGCTACATGAAGTCGGAATAAAAGATATAATTATTGTGGTCGGTTATCTTAAAGAACATTTTGACTATCTCATTGATAAATATAATGTGAAATTAATTTACAATCCCGACTATTCTGTAAAAAATAATTTATCCACACTTTATCATGTCAGAGAATATATCAATAACTCAAATGTCTATATCCTCTCCTCCGATAATTGGATGAGAGAAAATATGTATCACAAATATGAGCCCTATTCCTGGTACTCGGCTGTTTATATGGAAGGAAAAACCGGTGAATGGGCAATCGGTTTTAATAAAAAAAGAGAAATCAAATCTATAAATGTGGGAGGCATGGATGATTATGTGATGTACGGCCCCGTTTATTTTTGCAGAGATTTTTTAAATTCTCTTATGCCACTCATTATAAAGGCATACAAGTCTCCGGGAAGTAATGACTGGTACTGGGAAAATGTTTTAATGAATGAAGTTAATAATAAAAACTCTCTTCCTCCAATTTACATTAATCCACAACCTGATAATCAGGTGTATGAATTTGAAAATCTTGAGGAACTTAGAAATTTTGATGACCGTTACAGGGAAAAAAGCGGAAATATAGCTCTTGAACTTATTGCAAAAGTTTTTAAAATCTCTGAAAGTGAGATTGTGGATCTTAGTACCCTAAAATCCGGAATGACGAATAAGTCCTTTTTATTTTCTGTAAAGGGTCAAAGCTATATTTGCAGAATTCCCGGAAAGGGCACTGATGTACTGATTAACCGTAAAAATGAATATGATTGCTATATGGCGGTGAAGGACTTAAATATTACTGAGGAAATAATTTACTTTGACAGAGAGAGCGGATATAAGATATCAAAGTTTTATAAAAATTCTAAAAATGCAAACCCAAAGGATATGAATGAGATGAGCAGATGTATGGAACTTTTAAAATCCATGCATGATAAAAAAATAAATGTGAACCATGAATTTAATATAGGTGAAAGAATTAATTATTACAAAAATCTCTGCCTGAATTCCGGAGGTATATCATTTGAAGATGTAGAAACCGTTCATAACAATATGATGATTCTTCTAAATATTTTAGACAATATAAAATCCAAATCCTGCTTATGTCATATTGACAGTGTTGCCGACAACTTTATTATTACAGGAGAGAATACAATAAAACTTATAGATTGGGAATATGCCGGTATGGCGGAGCCGATTATTGATGTTGCAATGTGTGCAATCTATTCATATTATACAAAGGATGATTCCGATATACTTTTAAAAAACTATTTAAAAAGACTTCCTACAAAGACCGAATATAAAAAGCTCTATTCCTACATGGCTCTTAGCGGTTATCTTTGGGCATTGTGGACTGTCTATAAGGCAAATTTAGGTGAGGAATTCGGAGAGTATTCACTGGTTATGTATAGATATGCTAAGGACTTCTTTAAAGAGGCCATGAAAATTATTTTATAATCAAAGCAGGCTATACAGTATGTAAAAGCTTTATAAAATACAGTTTAAGTAAAGTTGTTCTCTTTTAATAAACAATTGGTATATTCTACAAAAATTAATGGCTGTAGCACTGAAGCTACAGCCACTATCAGTTATTTATATTTTAATCAACACTTAATTTTACTCCGCCCCTTCTTTCACTTGGTTGAACCAGTACCGTTACCGGAACACCGCCGCTCCATTCAAAAGCATAGGACTCACCTGAGGCCTGACCTATAAATGTCT
>CALISX010000580.1 GCA_938041725.1 uncultured Lachnoanaerobaculum sp. | reverse complement strand
GCATTATGGCGGATCCCTCCCGGATGCTTTTTCTCCCCCGGGATCTTCGGGAAATGCAAAGCATATTGATCAGGTGCTTTCAGAAAAAGAAGGGGGTGGACGGGGTGGTTGTTTCAGAGGATCTCTGTGCCGTAGCGGCACTAAAGGCAGCCCTGGAGGCAGGCCTGTCCATCCCGGAGGAGATGGATATTGTGGGATATAACAATTCCCTGCTTTCTCTATGCACCACTCCGGAGCTTACCACAGTGGACAATCAGGTGGAGCTGCTGGCAGGAACGGCGGCAGGGCAGCTGATCAAAAGACTTCGGGGAGAGGAAATCCCCTGGCAGATGCTCATTCCCTATGAGATCATTGTGAGAGATTCCGCCAGGCTATAGGAAATTTCCGGGAAGGCGGCTGTCTCGAAAGAAAAAACCGCCCCCCTCCAGGTTTTGGAGCAGGGGATGGTTTTTACAGGGCCTGCACCAGGCCCCGGGTAATATTGACACAGTGCTCTATGGCCTTTTTTTCAAAGGCGGGATAATCCACCTGGGCGCAGTCATCCGCCTTATCGGAAATGGCCCGGATAATCAGGCAGGGGACCTGATTTAAATAGGCCCCCTGGGCAATGGCTGCTCCCTCCATTTCCGCACAGTATCCCGAAAAGGTATCCCGCAGCCACCGTTTTTTTTCTTTGCCGGCAATGAACTGATCTCCGCTGACAATGGGGCCTTCAAAACAGCCGATCTCCGGATTTTCCCTCCGGCAGGCTTCCAGAGCCAGGCTGCGCAGCTTTGGGTCGCAGGGGAAGACCCGAACCTTCATGCCGGGAATCTGCCCCAGGGGATACCCAAAGGCAGAGGCATCCACATCATGCTGGAGAGCCTCTGTGGACAGCACAATGTCCCCGATATGGATGTGCTCCTGCAGGGCTCCTGCAATGCCTGTGTTGATAATATAGTCCACTGCAAAGAGATCCGTTAAAATCTGGGTGCACAGGGCAGCATTTACCTTGCCGATGCCGCTTTGCACCACCACCGCCTCTTTTTGCAAAAGCCTTCCGCTGAAAAAGGTCATTCCTGCCCTTTGGAGGGTTCTGGGGGCTTCCAGCATGGCCTTTAGTCTTTCTACCTCCTGCGCCATGGCGCCTATTATTCCAATCATTTTTCTAAAACCTCCTGCCACTTGCCAAAATACAAGCTCTTGTTTTATGATATACCTAATAAAATGCTGCTTTTATCACGACAGAAGACATCCGTCTGCACAGCATTTTCCAATCATGGGGGTTGATTCGCCGGGGGCGGATCGCCACAGCAGAGGACGAGGTTATCATGAAAAAAATCATTCTTACCGGTGGCGGCACTGCCGGGCATGTCACACCTAATATAGCACTATTGCCCAAGCTTATCAATTCAGGCTATCAGATTCAATACATCGGTTCCAGGGAGGGGATGGAAAAGGCCTTGATTGAAAAGGAGGGGATTGCCTATGCAGGGATCTCTTCGGGAAAGCTGCGGCGTTATTTTGATTTAAAAAATTTCACCGATCCCTTCCGGGTGGCCAAGGGCTGCTTTGAAGCCAGAAAAATCCTGAAGAATTTTAAGCCGGATGTGGTGTTTTCCAAGGGGGGATTTGTCAGCGTTCCTGTAGCCATGGCCGCCGCCTCTTTAAAGATCCCTGTGGTGATTCATGAATCAGATATTTCGGTGGGACTGGCCAATAAAATCGCTTCCAAATTTGCCCGTAAAATCTGCTGCAATTTTCCTGAAACCCTGAAAAGCTTTCCGGAAAACAAGGCGGTTCTCACCGGCTCCCCCATTCGGGAAGCCATGTTTGCCGGAAGTAAAAAACAGGGGCGAAGGCTGACAGGATTTCCAGAGGACAAGCCGGTGCTGCTGGTGATCGGGGGAAGCCTTGGCTCTGTGGTGATCAACAACACCATCCGAAAGGCCCTGGAGGAGATTTTAAAACACTTCCAGGTTATTCACATCTGCGGCAAGGGAAATATCAGCCAAAGCCGCCTGAGAACCCCGGGGTATCTCCAGTACGAGTATGTGGACAAGGAGCTGCCGGATCTCTTTGCTCTGGCAGACATTGTGGTATCCAGAGCCGGGGCCAATACCATCTGCGAGCTTTTGGCCCTTCATAAGCCAAGCCTTTTGATTCCCCTTTCCGGGGGTGCCTCCCGGGGAGACCAGATTTTAAATGCCGCATCCTTTGAAGCATCCGGCTACGCCCGGGTGCTGCTGGAGGAGGATATGACGGTGGAAAGCCTGCTGGACGCCATTCATAAAACCTATGAAGAACGGGAATCCCTCATCGCAAAGATGGAGGAATCCAAACGTGAGCGGGGGGTGGAGGCAGTGCTGCGGGTTATTGAAGAGGTGCAGTAGGAGCATCATAGCAGGCGGCAGCTGCCTGGTACATTTTTTTGAATTTTTCTCGCAGATCCGGTGGAGAGAGGATCCTGGCATCCTCTCCGAATTTAAAAAAATAAAACTGTGCCTGGGTTTTGGTGCAGTAAAAGGTATATACATCCCCCTCCCTGGAAAAAATTGACGGGCGCAGATAAAGCTGGCGCCGGAACTTGTACTCCCCCTCCTTGGTAAAACGCACCTGGATTTTCTCCTCCTCCAAAAGCAAAAAGGGAGCTCCCCGTTTGGCAATGGCTTCCTGTACAGCCTTATCCTGGGCCAAAGTCAAGGCTCCCTTTTCTCTGCTTTGCTTCCATAGGGAAAGCTCCTTTATGGCAAAAAGACGAAAGGAACAAATTACAGGAGGCTGATCAGGCTCCTTCAGGGGGAGGGAATAGCCGGTTAAATAGCTGGCGGTTTGGAACAGGTCCGTTTCCAGTCCATAAACCCAGACCTTAAAGTAGGTTCCCTGGTCATTTTTTACCCGCAGGGTTCTGCCGGTTTCACGGGCCTCTTTGATACTTTCGCAATAGCTTCTAAAATAAATCTGCTCCCTTTTGGCGAAGGGAAGCCGGGCATACTCCTCTAAAACCGCCTTGATATACTTTCCCTTGTACTCCTTTCCATAGTATAGATCTTCCCGGCATTCCAGTGAAAGAAATGCTGTATTTGTTTTATTTAATGTGAAGGTAAGATGGCTTTTAGGGGACTTGGGATAGGAAAGCTTTCGGGCCAGCAGTTCCCGGGCTCTTTCCTCCAAAAGAAGCTTCAGGGTTTTCTCTTGGATCTCTGACAGAGCTCCCTCTTTCCCGTTGGAAAATGTTTTTCTAAGATGCTCCTCCATTTGCTCCAAATGCCGGGAAATGGAGGCCTCAACTCCATAATTTTCTATGACCCGGTTGAGAAAGCTCCCTTTTTTCTCCACACCAAAAAGAAGCATATCATTTTCCATGATGTCCATGGCCAGGGGACTGAGGTTTAGATGCTGTTTTGGCCCGGTGTCCCCAGGCTGGGTTCCGATTAAGAAAGGCATGTTTCTCCTCCATTGTGCTGTATAAGGGGGTAGTAAATGGCTATATATGGAATAGTATATCTCATATAAATCCTAATGTAACGTTTAAAACAGCAAAAAAATGGAATATATTTCTCCGAAAAACCTACCCTGTTTCTCCGCACCCCCCTTTGTTATACTGTATAAGTCCCCGGACGGCGACAGAATAGCCGCCATGCTCGCATGA
>CALISX010000579.1 GCA_938041725.1 uncultured Lachnoanaerobaculum sp. | reverse complement strand
TTCATTTTCTTTTGCATATATGCATGCAGCTTTTGCTGATCCGTGAAGGGAAACAGCTTTAATACCACCGTATTCATTCTTCTCTCTCCAGGCAAAAGACCCTCCCTGATAAACTGTTCAAAGGTATTGCAGGTTTGTTTTCAATATACATGGGGAGTTACCAGGTAATCACATCCGGCTGCACCTGGGTTTCATGGCAGCCCATGGAGACCACACAGTTCTTATGCATACTTTCCATACGAACCCATTCCAGAGCGGTTTTAGCCCTGTCTTTAAATCGGTAAAGGGAGGGAAGAGTCAGTTCCTTCCAGGCCTGTTCCCCATACCCTGCATCGGCGTACAACAGCACGAATTTTCCCCTTTCATTTTTGATCTTCACACCGCACATTCCTGCACTGTGGCCGGAAAGATCTATTAGACTAATCACTCCGTCCCCGAACAGATCCAAGGAACGGCCAAAGGGGCCTTTGGCTTCCTTCCAGTCAAACACATTCACATGTTGATCCTTCCACCATTTTCTTTGGTAACGAAGAGGATCCCGCACCCCCTCCATGGCCTCCTCCCTGGAAACCAGAATCCTCCTGGCACCGGGTAAATCCTCCAAGCCTCCCACATTGTCAAAATCCAAATGGGTCAGAACAATACAGTCTATGGAGGAGGGGTCCACATGCAAAGCCGAAAGCCGGTCTGCCACCCCCTGGCCAGGACTCAGGTGACAGGGCTGGTTTACATAGTGCATTCCAAAAAACTTCATTCCTTCCAGGACACCAAGAGCCTGGGCACTGGCACAGGCCCGAGGAAGCCCGGTATCCACCAGCACCCTATGCCTTCCTGTTTCAATCAAATAGGCATTGATGGGGAAAACCAGCCGGTTCTCCTGTTTTGTCAAAAGCCCCGCCAGGGGATTGCTTCCCTTTTTATCCCCGCCAAAGCAAAAGCCAGGGGACAAAAACACCTCTCCCCCCTGCAAGATGGTTATTTTCATACTTCCCTTTCCAGTCCTACTACCCCTTTCTGGCATACAGATAGGCCAGCTCCCCCATTTTTTCCAAAAGCGCTGTGGTAACCTCCCCGGGCTTTAACCGAAAACGCCAGTTGCCTTCCCCCACTCCAGGACTGTTTAAGCGGGCATATTCCGGCAGCCCCAGATAATCCTGCATGGGGATAATCACCGTATCCGCCACGGAGCGAAGCAGCATCCGGATGCAATCCCA
>CALISX010000578.1 GCA_938041725.1 uncultured Lachnoanaerobaculum sp. | reverse complement strand
ATATGATTATATTATTGCTTTTTGCTCTAAGATAAAAACGGAAAAACAAAGTGATAAAGAAACACAGTGTTGGGAATTGATTAAAGATAAAAGCTGTTGGCATGAAAGGCTAGAGGAATGTGTTAAGAGCAATAATTTAATTGAACTAGTGGAAAGAAAGAAGAGAAAGAATACCAAGAGGATAGAGATAGATTTTACCAATGGTAATTACTCATCGGATAGCTTTGTTGAAAAAGTCTTGCCGGTTCTTATGATGCACAAGGCTCTGAGAGAAGTACGGCATCGATTAAACCATGGAGATGAGAAGCTAAGGCCAAGTTTTGAGGATTTGGAATTGTGTATGAGGTACTATCTGAAAGCCTTAAAATTTCTTGGTGAAGAGCGGTCTGAAAGAAATGATTTATTGGAGGATAAATAGTGGAGGGGACTGTGGAAAATAAATATGTTTTAGCCATGTACGACATCCGTGGCAAACAGGAATTTATCTACCGAAGTACAAAGATCAAAGAGATTATGGGGGCTTCTTTGATCATACGGGATTTGTTTAAAGATTATCTGTACGGTGCTGCCATTCAGTACAGAGATAGAGATAAGCAAGATGTTATTGGAAATATTCCGGCTATCAAAAGCTATGACCCCAATAAGGAAGAGTTAGATCAGTTTTCTTTTCAAGAATTTGAAGACAGTATGAAAAAGGAACAATATCTGGGAGAAATTGTTTATGATGGCGGAGGAAATTTTATTCTTCTTTTTAAAGATGAGGAAACGGCTATTGGCGTTACAGAGATTTTTACAAAGGAAATTTTAAAAAATATAGGATCACTGCGTGTTCTTTGTACATATATTAAAAATGTGAATCTCAATCTTTACCATGGAACCAGGGACAAGCCTGGAGATTATGAGAAGCTATATGAAAAGCATCGTCTGACAGAAAGCAGTGTGTTGGTTGCTCTTCCCTACGGAACACTTCCTATTGTTCAAACGGATCCCGGGTCAGGACATCCACTAACCGCTTATTATACTGATTCTCCCCATGAAGGTGGTTATATAAAGTTTTCTTTGGAAAATCAGGCAAAGCGGATCAAATATGAAGATGAATATCAACATGCCATGGAAGACGATAAAAAAATTCTGGATGATATTGTAAAGGAAACCAGGGGGGAGGACAGTATGCTGGCTGTCTTCTATATTGACGGCAACAGCATGGGCGCAAAAGTACAGGCCTGCCTGCAGGGCAAAACAGGTTATGATGAATGTGTAAATGCCCTGCGAGCTTTCTCCAAAGACATTCAGAAGAATTTCATTGATGATCGGAAAAAAGATATTCAGGTACATAAAAGGTTGATTATTGGTGCAGGAGACGAGATAACGGTTATCAGCAGAGCAGATGAGGCATATTCTGTGATTAAGGAATATTTAGAAAATCTTCCTGCCCCTTTTTCTTCCTGCGCTGGGGCTGCAATTTTTCATAGTCATGCACCATTTGCCGATGCTTACCGAATTGCAGAGGCATGCTGTGAAAACTGCAAAAAATACATGAAAAAGCATGAGATTACTTCCATGAATCTTATGGACTTCGAATATTTGCAGGGAGGGATTGGATTGAAGTTGAAGACAATTCGTATAGGAAATGGAGATTTATACAATTCAAGACCCTGGCAAGTGGAAAGAAAAAATCAAAAGTCGAAAGAAGATCAGGCCGACGAACAAAAAATAAGGACCCTTACGAAGGATAAGCAGGCAATATCGGTTGCATTTGTAGAGAAGGTAAACAGAATACTTTCCCTTCTAGGAAAAAGCAATGTAAAGGGACTGCTTATTCCATCTATGCTTTCCGACAGTGCGTTGAGAACGGATGTTCGTAGAATCCTGGCACATAGCCCAAGAGAAAAAAAACAACAAATTTTAGATGAAATTGTAAAATTGATGGGACTGCAGGAAGGAGACGCAACTGAAAATAATGCAATTAGTTTCTTCATTGAAAACAGAAGGCTCATAAAGGATTTGGTTCGTATGTATGATGTGAATTTTGGAAGAGAGGAGACAAACTGTGAGTAAAAAGAAAAAAAGTTCTTCGAAAAAAAGCAGAGCTTCTTCAATGACAAAGCAGAACACGAACGCTGCGGCATGGTCCTGGGGAGAATTGGAAATTACCTTGCAGTCTGATATCTGCCTTGGGAATGGCTATGCATTTTTCGGAACCATTGATACAGATGTGGAATATGACTGCAATGGTCTGCCCTTTTTGCCAGGCAGGCGGTTAAAGGGTGTTTTACGGGAAAATGCAGATTTTTTGTATCAGACGGGACTCTTGCAAACAGGGGAGGGAAATTCCATAGAGGAGATTTTTGGATGCTCTAATGCTCAAGGAAGTTATGGAATTCAAGTTGAAAATGGCTGCATAAAGGATTGGCATATACTGACGGAGGAATTAAACGAGCTGAAAAACGAAAAGGGCCTGGAAAAGATTTTGTCCAGAGAGAGAGTTCTGGCTTTGTTTACCTCTGTAAAAGCACAAACAAGAATGAAAGATGGCGTGGCAGACAATAACTCTCTGCGTTTTACGCGGGTAATCAATCAATATTCGGCCATGGAACAAAGGGAAGATCATCCCCTGCAGTTTACTGCTCAGAT
>CALISX010000577.1 GCA_938041725.1 uncultured Lachnoanaerobaculum sp. | reverse complement strand
GGCATGCTCGCATGAGCGGATATTCTGGCATCGGGCGGGACAACAGGTAGAGCCAAAGTGACGCCTTTAGGCGGCACGAGAATGCGAATACCTGTCAGCAGCACGCAAGCTGCCTTGCAGCGGAGTGCTGCGGGGACTTCCCCTCCTGACGAAAATGTAGACAGACATGCTTACATGTCTGTCTACATTTCCATCGTCTGGGACAACAAGGTAGAGCCGTAGAGCCATGGGGCAGATATAAGGCAACTGCACCGATACAGCAAAGAATTCCTCGAATCCAGCTCGCCCTTTCCATCACGCTTGTACAATTATGTCCCCGGCATGGGGTTTACTTCATCCAAACACCATTGCTGTCCACTGCGTAATTATCCGGTGTTTTCTCATTGGAGAACATGGATCCCAGAGGTCTGGAATTGGGCAGTTTCTTAAAATACCACTCCCCGTCACTGTGCTGTTCCCAGGTCCAGAAGGGAGTATAGGGGTTAAAATAATACCAGCTTCCATTGATCTGATGCCATCCCTTTTTCATCACGCCGGTAACGGGATCCAGATAATACCAGTAGCCGTCCTGGGGGTCGGAATGCCATCCCTTTTTCAAGATGTTTCTGCTGATACCTGAATAATAATACCAATCTTCCCCCTCCAGGATCCATCCATTCTTGATTTGCTGGGAGGTGCCGCTTGTACTCTTTCTGCTGCCTCCTCCTCCGCTGCTTCGGCCCCCGCCGCTGCTTCTGCCTCCGCCGCTGGGAGTAATAATATTGCTGGGGGTACCCCTTCCATAAGTGCCAGAAGCCGTTGTGGTTTGAATGGGATTTGGCACTGCGCTTGGCCTGGTGGAATTCATGGCTGTGGTGGGTGTAACAATGGTACTGTTGGTGGGTGCTGTGGTAGCAGTCCCTGCCGCCGTAGTAGTGGTTCCTGCTGCCGTGGTGGTGGTTCCTGGTGCCGCCGTGGTATAGCTTCCCGAAGGAATCTTCACACATACCACAGTATAGTGGGGATAATTGGCACCCAGCAAAACCTGGATGTTATCATTGCTGTTATACCGGAACTGGGAAGGCGGAATATTCTGGGTCGGTCTGACCACATATTCCCCTCCATTATCGTACAGATTGGCAATAAAGTGGGGAGATATTCTCATCCAGGTCATATCCGGTATAGATCCGGTATCATCGTTAATCAGTTTATGTCCCCCCTCGTCCACATACTCAATGGTATAG
>CALISX010000576.1 GCA_938041725.1 uncultured Lachnoanaerobaculum sp. | reverse complement strand
CTGCTTCAGCTCCACCGCTGTTTCATAGGCAGGATTTACCAGGTGCACCTCCTCCCCCATAATCCGTCCAATGGTTTTTCGAAGCAGGGGATAATGGGTACAGCCCAGCACCAAAGTATCAATGTATTTGGATTTTAAACCATTCACATACCTGGCAATCACCTCATCCGTAATGCTGTCATGGATCAGTCCCTCCTCCACCAAGGGTACCAGCAAGGGGCAGGCTTTCTGCACCACAAACAGAGCAGGATTCATGCCATGGATAGTATCCGGATAAATATTGCTGGATACGGTTCCCCGGGTGCCGATGATGCCAATGCGCCCGTTCCTTGTGGCCCTGGCTGCGCTAAGGGCCCCTGCATGGATCACCCCCAGCACTGGAACACCAGACTGCTCCTTTAAATCCGCCAGGGCGTAGGAACTGGCGGTATTACAGGCCACCACCACCGCCTTGACCCCTTGGTTTTCCAAAAAATGCAGAATCTGGCGGGAATAGCGAATCACAGTTTCCTTTGATTTGCTTCCATAGGGAACCCGGGCCGTGTCCCCAAAATATACAATCCGCTCCCCTGGCATTTGGCGCAGAATCTCCCGCACCACCGTCAATCCCCCCACACCGGAATCAAATACGCCAATGGGGGCCTCCATTAGTTTTTTCCCCTTTCATAGGCCAGGGAAATCAGGCGGTCAATCAGCTGTGCCTTTGTGATCCCCTGCTCCTCCCACAGCATGGGATACATGCTGATGGCGGTGAAACCGGGCATGGTATTGATTTCGTTAAATACCGCCTTTCCCTCCTCTGTGACAAAAAAATCCACCCTGGCCAGTCCGAATCCATCCAGGGCCGAAAAAATCCGGGCGGCCAAAAGGGGAATCTCCCGAGCAGCATCCCCAGGCAGATCCGGATGCAGTACCACCCGGGACTGGGGATTTTTGTACTTGGCATCAAAATCATAAAAGGCTGCCGCTGCCTGGATCTCTCCCACGCCGCTGGCATGAACCGCTCCAGGCTTTCCCAAAACAGCACATTCCACCTCATGCCCCTGGATGGCCTCCTCTGCCAAAACCTTCCGGTCATGGTTCAGGGCTTCTATAATGGCCCTTTTTAGTTCCTCTTTGTTTCCAGCCTTGCTTACCCCCTTGCTGGAGCCAGCATTGGAGGGCTTCACAAAAAGGGGATAGGAGAAACGGGATTCAATTTCCCCGATTTTTTTCTCCAAATCCCCTGCCTCATGGGCCAGTATGGCCACATATTCCGCCTGGGGGATCCCAAGACCTGCCACAATCTGCTTGGTATAGATTTTGTCCATACCCAAAGCAGAAGCCAGAACTCCGCAGCCTACATAGGGGATCTGGGCCAGCTCCAGCAGCCCCTGGACACTGCCATCCTCTCCAAAGAGTCCGTGAAGCACAGGAAATACCACATCCAGCTTTACCTCCCGGTAGTGCCCCTCCCTTTCCAGTAAAAGGCTTTTCTTGGAAGCATCGGGTAATAGAAAAGCCCGAACAGGACTTTGCTCCCAGCTTCCGTCCTCCACCTGGGCCAGGGAATCAGCCAAAAGCCACCGGCCCTCTCCGGTAATACCCACCAAAAAAATCTCATACCGATCCGGATCAATCTGCCGGATCACATTGATGGCGCTTAATATAGAAATCTCATGCTCTGAGGACTGCCCCCCGAAGAGTACCGCAATATTTTTCATTTTTTTGTTGGCGTTTCCTGAATCAGCCTGGAAACGGTTACCTCCTGATTGTTGATAT
>CALISX010000575.1 GCA_938041725.1 uncultured Lachnoanaerobaculum sp. | reverse complement strand
CAAGCATATTGAAAAGGATGCAGCTTTGGAAAGAAGGTTTCAGCCGGTGCTGGTGGAGGAACCCACGGAGACAGATACCCTCCGCATTTTATTCGGATTACGGCATAAATACGAAGAACATCACAATGTATCCATCACCGATGCCGCCCTTGCATCTGCTGTAAAGCTTTCCGCCAGATATATTTCTGACCGGTTTTTACCGGATAAGGCCATTGATTTAATCGACGAGGCCGCCTCTAAAACCAGACTGGGAAATTATATGGAACCGGAATCCATCAAAACCATTCGGGAGGAGATTGAAGCCCTGGAGGTGCAAAAAGAGGATGCGGTGCGCCAGGAAGCCTATGAAAAGGCAGGGGAGATTAAGAAGGAGCAGGAGAATCTGAAGGAAAAGCAAAATTCCCTGCGGGAAAAGTGGCAGAATGACAAAAAGTATAAAAAGCTGGTGGTGGATGAAAATCAGATAGCAGATGTGGTGGCCCTTTGGACCAAAATTCCGGTGCGAAAGATTGCCCAGGGGGACAGCGAGAGACTGAAAAACCTGGAAAATGTTCTCCATGAAAGGGTAATCGGACAGGATGAGGCAGTGACAGCTGTATCAAAGGCCATCCGCAGAGGCCGGGTGGGATTAAAGGATCCCAAACGCCCCATTGGCTCCTTCCTGTTTTTGGGACCCACGGGAGTGGGAAAAACCGAGCTTTGCAAGGCCCTGGCAGAGGCCATGTTCGGAACAGAGAATGCCTTGATCCGGGTGGATATGAGCGAATATATGGAAAAGCATTCCGTATCCAAAATTGTAGGCTCCCCTCCCGGATATGTGGGATATGACGAAGGGGGACAGCTTTCTGAAAAGGTACGGAGGAACCCCTATTCTGTGATCCTTTTTGACGAGATTGAAAAGGCCCATCCTGATGTATTTAATGTGCTTTTGCAGGTGCTGGATGATGGACATATTACGGATTCCAGCGGACGCAGGGTGAACTTTAAAAATACCATTATTATTATGACATCCAATGCCGGAGCCCAGCGGATTGTGGAGCCAAAGCGCCTGGGATTTACCTCCGCCGAGGACATCACGGCGGATTATACACAAATGAAAACCAATGTAATGGAGGAGGTGCGTCGGCTGTTCCGGCCAGAGTTTTTAAACCGGATTGATGAAACCATTGTGTTCCATCAGCTTTCCAGAGAACATATGAAGCATATCCTGGATATTTTATTAAGGGATATTGACAAGCGCACCCAGGAGCAGCTGAACATCACCGTAAAGGTAAGCGAAGCAGCCAAGCAGTACCTGATTGACCAGGGCTATGACAAAAAATATGGTGCCAGGCCCTTGAAAAGAACCCTGCAAAGTCTTTTGGAAAATCCCCTTTCCGAGGAGATTTTGGAAGGAAGGATACAGGAAGGAGACTGTGTAAAGGCAGAGATAAGGGAAACTGCCAAGGAAAAAAGACTGGTTTTAAAAACCGGGCCAAAGAAAAAATCCTCTCCGGCACAAAAACCAAAGGCTGCTGCTGTAAAATAATCCAAGGGACATGACTTGCCAAAGGGCAGTTCATGTCCCTTTTTCTATGAGGATTTTTAAAAGAATATTTTTATAATTGCAAAATATATCCTCAAATTTGTGATAAGATAGGGGCATGAGTATCATTACTGTAAAGAACCTATATAAATTTTATAAAGCCGGTGAGCAACTGGTGCATGCCCTGGACGGGCTGGATTTTACCATTGAGAAGGGGGAGTTTGTGGCCATTGTGGGGCCTTCCGGTTCGGGAAAGT
>CALISX010000574.1 GCA_938041725.1 uncultured Lachnoanaerobaculum sp. | reverse complement strand
TTTTAGGAGCCTGCGGGCGGGGAAAGCCCAAAGAAAGCAGTACAGAACAGACGGAAAGCCAAACCGGCGCCAGTGCTGGTGAAACCACAAAGGAAGAACCCCAGGCCAAGGAGCCGGAGCATATTCAGGCCAGGCTGGTGAGAACTTTATTAACCGAAGATCCTGATAAGCAGTACAAAGAGGAACTCCTCCTGGAACAAGAGGACTATCCCAAGCTGGCCGAGGCTCTGAAGGCAGTGAACGGGGCTGTGATGGATGAGGGCGACAGTCTGCTGCTGGAGCGGGCAGACAGCATTGCATTCAGTGTGCTGCTTACCAGGTTCGTGGGTGCGCAAAATGGCGATCTTTTAGAGTACGAAGTGGAGAGCTTTTCCATAGATCCCCAAACGGGAGAGGAGATTCCAATCGAAGAAGTGGTGGATCTGAGCAAGGATCCTGCAAAGGTTCTTGGGGATGATGACAGCCTGTTTGAGGAGTATGGGGATGATATACCCGATTTTTATGAATACCTGCATGAAATATTTAAGGGTACCAAAAGCAAGGCCCATGCCTGGACCTTAACCAACGCCGGCCTGTGTCTTTATATGGCGGCGGATACATCCCCGACGCCAAAGGTGCGTTCCCTTTTGATCAGCTTTGACCAGTATCCGGATTTGTTTTTACCCAAGTATGTGAAAACGGCAAAAAATGCTGGTTTTAAGCTGTATCCCGGGGTGGAAGCGGCGATAGACCTGGATGGAGACAAAAAGCCGGAAAAGGTTCAGATTTCCAATGGCAGTGAGGGGGAGAACGGCTATGTGGAGGAATATCTTTTAAAGGTGGATGATCAGATTTATACCTATCCCGATGGTTCCTCCTACGGCATTGCCAATGCCTATGTGCTGCCCTTTGGGGAGGAGAACTATTTATACCTGGATCTGTCCTACGACAATGATTACAGAAGTGTTTCCGTAGTGAATTTGAACGAGCCCCAGGAAAATCTGGTGGGGATTGACAATATGCTCTCTGATACCCCCCCTCTTAACCCCGAAAAGTTCTATCTCATGGATCGAACGGATACGGTGGGCACCATGTATGTGGAACGGCTGTATGGGATGGAAACAAATGGAATGCCAAGACCCCTTTCCTCTTCCTATGAGATTGTAAAGGGAGATTTACAGGTTATGCTTACCACCAAGCTGGCATTGACCTTCCAGGAGGTACAGAATGGTCAACCGGGGCAGGAGGTGGAAGTGCCTGCAGGCACCCGGATGCTGCCTGTGGCCACAGATAAGGAAAGCTATACCGACTTTTTAACGGAGGATGGAAAGACGCTGCGTCTGCCCATGGAGCGGATGTCCGAAGGCTATGGTTTTGAGGTTCAGGGAAAACCTGTGCAGGACTGCTTTGACGGCATGATCTTTGCAGGGTGATTCCCAGGTATTTGCTAGTACAATAATTTTTTAATAACTGGACTTTAATCTCTTCCTATGGTATAATGTTTCCATCAAGAA
>CALISX010000573.1 GCA_938041725.1 uncultured Lachnoanaerobaculum sp. | reverse complement strand
TTGTAGAATTGGAGAATGAAAGAATTTTATAAAGCCACAGGTAGAAATGGCGCGTATGGGTGTAGGCAAACAAAAAACGGGTCCTTGGTGCGGTTTTTGTAAAGCTAAGCCCATATGCCAAAAGCACGCTGAGAAATGTAGAGAGCTTGCGGCACTTGAATTTAAACAGCCTGAACTGCTTACACTTGAAGAGATGGGGCGGATTCTACAGCAGGCGCGAGATGTGGCAAGCTGGGTAAAAGCTTTAGACGATTATGCACTGTCCGAAGCATTAAAAGGCACCGATATTCCAGGATGGAAAGTTGTACCAGGCAGAAAGACAAGGAGCTGGTCGAACATGGATGCAGCCTTTAAGAAACTTACGGACAGCGGCATAGATGAAGCTATCTTGTGGAAGAAAACGCCGCTGACTTTGGCGCAGGTAGAAAATGAGATAGGTAAAAAGGACTTTGCCGCCTTAGTAGGAGATATGGTAACAACGAGTTCAGGTAAACCCGCCCTTGTACCTGAAAGTGATAAAAGACCGGCATTGAAGATTAAAGCAGCCGATGAATTCAAGGAGGAATTAGTAAATGGTTAAAGTAATAACCGGTAAAGTAAGATTTAGCTATGTAGCCCTTTTAAATCCGCGCACTGACTTAAACGGAAACAGCAAATACAGCGTAACCGCATTGCTTCCGAAGTCCGATGTGTGGACAAAGCAGGCTATTGATGCAGCCATCGCTCAAGCGATAGAGGAAGGAAGGAATGGGAAATGGAACGGGGTAGTTCCCCCAGTAGTACCTACACCTGTTCATGATGGCGACGGAGTAAGAACGAACGGCACGCCGTTTGGTGATGAGTGCAAAGGGTGCTGGGTATTTACTGCGTCAACAAATGCAGATCCAGCAAAGACAAGACCTGAAATCGTGGGCCCTGATTTACAGCCGATTATGAGCGCCGCTGAGGTGTATTCGGGAATGTATGGGAGACTTTCAATCACATTTGCGCCTTACTTTAGTGCGGGTAAGAAAGGCATAGGCTGTTATCTTAACAACGTGCAGAAGCTTGAAGACGGCACACCTTTGGCAGGCACCAAGGCATCAGCATCTGAAGACTTCGGCGGTGAACAAGCAGTTTACGGAGTGGTAGGGGCGCTACAGCCACAGTATGGGCAGCCAGCACAGCCACAGTATGGGCAGCCAGCACAGCCACAAATTGACCCCATCACGGGGCAACCCATAATCCAGGGTGGAGTTATGGGCCTGTGATTCGGCTGTCAATAGATTTGGAAACCTATAGCAGTGTGGATATTAAAAAATCGGGGGCGTACGCATATGTACGCCCCCCCGATTTTGAAATATTGCTTGCGGCCTACAGCATAAATGGTAGCCCGGTACAAATATTTGACTTTACAGAGCCCGACTTTAAAACAGGGATGGATTTACTGCACAACCTGATAATATCCCCGGGTGTCGAAAAGTGCGCATATAATGCAACCTTCGAGTGGCTTTGTTTGTCAAAGTATTACGGCTATGACTTACCATTGGACGGATGGGCCTGCACCATGCATCACGGACTATATCTAGGATATCCGGGGGGATTAGCAGCTATAGGCGAGGCTATAGGACTTCCACAGGACAAGCGTAAAATGGGCGTGGGCTTAAGTCTTATAAGAAAATTCTGTGTACCTCGTAAACCCACAAAGACAGATCCAAGGGTGCGGATACTGCCACAGCATGAGCCGGAAAAATGGAAGCTATTCAGGGAATATTGTAAACAGGATGTCGTAACTGAAATGTCTATAAAAAACATTTTAGATAAATACCCGGTACCGGCTGACGAGATGGAACTGTGGCGTCTGGATTTAAACATCAATAACGCGGGGGGGGCGGTGGATACCGGGCTTATTGATGGCGCCCTGTACTGCTCACAGGCGGTAACCGAAAAGCTTATGGCGGAGGCTAAAGAGATTACAGGATTAAGCAATCCTAAATCAGTACAGCAGCTGTCTAAATGGCTGGAAGAAGAGACAGGGAAGGAGGTGGACAACCTCAGAAAAGATACTGTTTCAGACATGATAAAAGACCTTGACAGCAAAAGAGCGGTAAGAATGCTTGAGATAAGACAGGAACTCTCAAAGACCTCCGTAAAGAAATACGACGCCATGAAAAACGCTTTATGCGACGACGGACGCATCAGGGGGCTTTTGCAATTTTACGGCGGGAACAGAACGGGGAGATGGGCGGGGAGACTTGTACAGGTGCAAAACCTCCCAAGAAATCACCTCGATATGCTGAAACTTGCGAGGGATCTCGTAAAGGGCAAAGACCTGGACAGTTTAAAAATGATTTTTGGGAATGTGCCCGATGTACTTTCACAGCTCATAAGAACGGCTTTTGTACCCGCGCCAAGTAATAAATTTATAGTTGCAGACTTCTCAGCCATAGAAGCGAGAGTGATTGCATGGCTATCCGGGGAAAGCTGGAGACAAGAAGTTTTTGCCACCCATGGAAAGATATACGAGGCATCGGCGAGTACCATGTTCGGAGTACCCTTAGACAGGATTAAAAAAGGTAATCCTGAATACGAGCTCAGGCAAAAAGGGAAGATTGCGGAGCTTGCTTTGGGGTACCAAGGGCATGTCGGAGCCTTAAAGGCTATGGGGGCTGATAAGATGGGGCTTAGCGATGAGGAATTATTTGACATTGTAACAAGGTGGAGAGGCTCAAACAAGAGAATAGTGGAACTGTGGTATAGATGCGAAAATGCGGTACTTACCGCTATTCGTACAGGCACCGCACAGAATGTCAATGGCTGTGCCTTCAGACTGGCGGATAATTTTATGATCATAACCCTGCCGTCCCGTAGAGAGCTGTTTTATATAAACCCCGTGCTCAAAATCAATGAGAGGGGAAAAGAACAGATGTTTTACTTAGGGGTTGAACAGGGAACCAAGAAATGGGGCGAAATAGGCACCTATGGCGGCAAAATAGTCGAAAATATCGTCCAGGCGATAGCGAGGGATTGCTTGGCTTTAAGTATGAAAAAAGCCGCAGATAAGGGCTTTGGGATAGTAATGCATATCCACGATGAGATGGTCGTTGACAGCCCAGTAGATCGGGAACTTAAGGAGCTAACGGACATAATGGCGGAGCCTGTCCCTTGGGCGAATGGTCTTATATTAAAAGGCGCAGGGTTTGAATCGATGTTCTATAAAAAGGACTAGAATATGACGGATAAAAAATTGATTATCTCTGTAGCTGCCAGCCGCTTTGCAGCCAAATGGCGGAGGCAAACAATCTGGTGGTCGGAATTTATAAAAAGGCTGGAAAATCCTGCAAGATCCACAGAGACTCTGGAACACTTTTTGAAACTTTCCAAAGCAAAGCAAGATGAACTTAAGGATGTAGGCGGTTATGTGGGAGGCGCTCTCATAGACGGCCGTAGAGGTGCAAGAAGCGTAGAGAGCAGGGATTTAGTCACCTTTGACCTTGATAATATTCCTGCGGGGATGACGGATGATGTTTTAAAGAAAATATCTTTGCTTGGGTGTGCCCTTTTGGTACACAGCACAAGAAAGCATGAAGCCGCAAAGCCGAGGCTTAGAGTGATAATCCCTTTAGCAAGTACCGTAACAGCCGAGGAGTACGAGCCAGTAGCGAGGAAGGTGGCGGAGCTTGTTGGTATCGAATGGGCGGATCCTACAACTTTCCAGGCTTCAAGGCTTATGTACTTCCCAAGCTGCAGCAGTGATGGTCAATACATTTTTAAAACGCAGGACGGCGGATTTTTAGACCCAGGGGGAGTGCTGGCCATGTATAAAGACTGGCACAACCATTTGGAGTGGCCGCTTGCGCCTAATGAAGCGCAGAAATATGCGCATCTTGCGGACAAGCAGCAGGATCCGAAAGAAAAGCATGGGGTTATAGGAGCCTTTTGCAGAACTTACGATATTTACAGAGCAATGGATGAACTTATTCCAGGGGCTTACCTCAGTACAGAGCACCAAGATAGGTACACATACTCTGGGGGATCTACAGCAGGAGGCGCAATAGTTTACGGCGGCCTATGGCTGTATTCACATCATGCCACAGACCCGGCGGGAGGGAGACTTTGCAATGCCTGGGACCTTGTAAGGCTTCATAAATTTGGAAACTTAGATATAGACACAAAACCTGATACGCCTACTAATAAACTACCCTCGTATACAGCCATGGCGGAGCTTGTAAGAGGCATTAAGGAGGTATCGGTACTTCTAACCAAAGAGAGATATGAAGAGGCCAACCGCGAGTTTAAAACAAGCACAGAGGACAACAGCAGCGACTGGATGTCAGGGCTTAAGCTTAACGGTAACGGGAGTGTGGAAAAGACTATAGGCAATATAAGCTTAATACTTGATAATGACCCGCTTCTTAAGGACAAAATAGCCCTTGATGATTTCGCATGCAGAGGCGTAGCACTCGGAACTTTGCCCTGGAATAGCACAGGAGGAAGGAGGCAATGGAATGACACGGACGACGCCGGGCTTAGGTGGTACCTCGAAAACGTGTACAGTATCACGGGTAAGGATAAGATATATGACGCTCTTGCTCTGTGCGCCCACAAACATGCTTTTAACAGCGTTAAAGACTATTTAACGGGCTTAAACTGGGATGGTGTGCAAAGGCTTGAAAATCTTTTTATAGACTATTTCGGAGCCGAAAACAGCCTGTACACAAAGGCTGTAGCGAGGAAATCTTTCGTTGCGGCAGTTACAAGAGTAATGCAGCCGGGGGCTAAGTTTGACAACATGGTGATTATATCAGGAGCACAGGGCATAGGCAAAAGCACATTTTTTGCCATTTTAGGCGGTGAATGGTTTTCTGACAGCCTTATGACTTTTGAAGGCAAAGAGGCGGCGGAACTTATCCAGGGCAGATGGATCGTAGAAGTCGGAGAGCTTAGCGGTATGTCTAAGTCAGAGACTAATACGGTAAAACAGTTTCTTTCAAAGACTGACGATATATACAGGGAAGCCTATGGAAGAAGAACGGCACAGTTTCCCAGAAAGTGCGTATTTTTCGGGACAACAAACGACAGCGAGTACCTAAGGGATCCGACGGGAAGTCGTAGATTTTGGCCTGTGGATGCGGATCCGCTTAAAACCTCAAAGTCTGTTTTTAATGACCTCCCGGGTGAGAGGGATCAAATATGGGCGGAAGCATACTTCTACTGGCAGTTAGGCGAGAAGTTACACCTGCCAAAAGATATAGAGGCTATGGCAAGACTTGCGCAGGAAGAGCACAGGGAGGTTTCAATCAAAACAGGAATGGTAAGGGACTTTGTGGGAAAAAAGGTGCCGGAGAACTGGAACACCTATACCCTGGAGCAAAGGAGATCCTACTGGTCCTTTGATTACAAATCATATCAAGGAAACCTTGTAAAAAGGGACAGAATTTGTGCAGCGGAGATTTGGACGGAGTGTTTCGGAAAAGATGCGAGCACCGCAAGAAGACAAGACACTATAGAAATAAATGGAATTTTAGAAGCACTAAAAGACTTTAAGCGCTGTAAATCGGCGATCAAATTCGGATGCCACGGGGATCAAAAAGGCTTTAAATTATGCGGGATTTAGGGGCAACTTTCAGGGGCAACTTAGGAACAACATTGGGGTCTAGGGGCAACATTGGGGCAAATTGAACAAAGCAACATTGGGGCAAATTGAACAAAGTCATGAAATTCGGGTGCCACGGAGACCAAAGAGGGTATAAAAATACCGAATTTCAGGGGCAACTTTAGGGGCCCAGGGGCAACTTTCTGAAATTTTCCAGGGGCAACTTTCACCCTTAGAAAGTTGCCCCAAAGTTGCCCCTGAAAGCCTTGATTTATAAGGGTTTATAGTATAGAGGCAACCGCAACTTTCTATATATAACTATATAAAATAGACCCTATATACCCTATATATACCTCTAATATACCCCTAATTTATATACTGTATAGGAAAAGGGCGTCAAAGTTGCCCCAAAGGAGAAAAATGAGAGAACGAGAGATTGAAGAGTATTTAAGACTTGGAGTGAAAAGACTGGGGGGCATAGCTTTTAAATTTACATCCCCGGGCAATGCAGGAGTGCCCGACAGAATTGTAATAGCGCCTGGAAACAGAATTTATTTTGTGGAGCTCAAAAGGCCCGGAGGAAAAACGAGCCAGCTGCAGAATAGTCAGATAGGCAAGCTTAAGAGTTTGGGGTGCGAGGTTTTTGTGATCGATAGCAAGGAGGGGGTAAAGGAGTTTTTAGATGAAATACGAAGCGCATAACTATCAGAGGTACTGCATCGAGAAAATAATAGCACAAAAAGAAATAGGGCTGTTTCTTGATATGGGCCTCGGGAAAACGGTTATAACTTTAACCGCCCTCAATGATTTGCTTTATAACCGCTTTGAGATTTCGAAAGTCTTAGTCATAGCCCCAAAAAAGGTGGCGGAGGGCACCTGGGCACTTGAGGCTGATAAATGGGATCACTTAAGGCATTTAAGAATAAGCACCTGTCTTGGGAGCAGCATGAAGAGAATCAGAGCACTTTGCGCACCTGCAGATATCTATGTTATCAACCGTGAGAACGTATCGTGGCTTGTGAATTATTATAAAAATGACTGGCCCTTTGATACGGTGGTTATAGATGAGCTTTCAAGTTTTAAAAGCAGAGAAGCAAAGAGGTTTAAGGATTTGAAAGCTATAAGGCCAAGGATAAATAGAATTATAGGGCTTACAGGAACTCCGGCGCCTAACGGTTTAATGGATTTATGGGCGCAAGTGTATTTACTGGATAAGGGCCAAAGGCTTTATAAGACTATTACCCAATACCGCAACAGGTATTTTGATAGCTACGCAGCAGACGCATCAGGGAGACAAAATTATATACCCAAAGACGGGGCCAAAGAGCTTATATCAAAAGAGTTATCAGACCTTTGCATATCAATGCAGGCAAGTGATTATTTAGAGCTTCCTGACCTTGTAATAAATCCGGTGTATGTAGTTTTAGACCCCAAAGCCGATAAGGTTTACAGAGAATTTGAGGCGGAATATATTTTGCAAATTCCTGACGGAGAAATATCTGCCACAAACGGGGCAGCGCTCTCGAATAAGCTTTTGCAGCTTTGTAATGGCGCAGTATACGACGAGAACAAGGGTACGCATCACATACACGATTGCAAAATGGAAGCACTGAAGGAAATTATAGAATCCCTGAAAGGGCACAACGTTTTACTGTTTTACAGCTTTCAGCACGACAAGGAAAGGATCATGAAAGAATTCCTGCGGTGCAGAGAGCTAAAGACAGTACAGGATCAAAGAGATTGGAATGGTGGCAAAATCGAACTTTTGCTTGCGCATCCATCAAGTGCCGCATATGGATTAAATCTCCAGGACGGCGGTAATCACATGGTTTGGTTTGGGCTTAATTGGTCTTTGGAGCTTTATCAGCAGGCGCTCAAAAGACTTCACAGGCAGGGGCAGAAACGGAAAGTCATAGTGCATCAGCTGCTCGTAAAGGGCAAGCGTGACGAGGATGTGGCCAAGGCTCTTGAGGGGAAGAGCGATATACAACAAGCACTGCTTGATAGCCTGAAGGCCAGAATACAAGAGGTAAAGGAGAGGATGAGATGATAGATTTTGGAAAGTTACAAGCTGATATCG
>CALISX010000572.1 GCA_938041725.1 uncultured Lachnoanaerobaculum sp. | reverse complement strand
TTATAACATTGATTTCAGATAATCTCTCTCCCATATCCCCATTCACTGTCGATGTATTTTCTGTCTTTGGGATCGCAACCAGTTTGGGTCTTATACCACAGGAAATCAATATGACTCCTACTGCCAAAATTATATTGATATATATAAATTTTTTCACTTTTCTATTCTCCAATAACCCGATGTTCTCCCCAAGAACGCATCACTGCTTCTTTCCTTAGGTAAAAAATAACGTATTTCGCCCCATGACCATACCATAGCAGTGGTACCATCGTAGGAATCTACAATTTCAATATGACTGATAGGATAACCTTTATATTTTTCATGTTGTACCGATATATCTCCTCTTTGAGGTATATACTTTTCGTCTTTCTTATGCCATACAAATCCTGCTTTTTCTAAAGCCTGTGTAATCTTCTGGCTACTTTTCGTTACATTTCCTTCATGCATGGAGTAATTAAAATCAAGCGAACCATACCATGTAGTATCCAAAATTCCAGAATGAATAAGACAAGCTGAAACAAAGGCAGAGCAATCATCTCCCACTTCTTTATCTACTAATTCACAGTAGTACATTTTTCTTTTATTTGTCGTACTATTATCTTTAGTTGTTTGATATGTACTAACATTATCTATATACCATTTCCCCATCTCGGAAGTTGCCCGCATGAACATTTCGATCTTTTCATTTACATCATCCTCTTCTCCTTTGACGGATTCACATTTTCCAGTACTATCTACATGATATACTTTTCCGTCCCATGTAATCTCACAGTCCGTAACCATAGCCCCATCTTCTCCCAGATAGTAGCTATTCCCGTCTTTTCCCTTTCTTATTTGAGAAACTGCCATCTCTCCGTTGCTTCTCAGATAATACCACTTTCCGCTTTGATCCTGCCTCCACTGAGAAGCCGCCATTTCTCCATTGCTTTTCAGATAATACCACTTTCCAGAAGCTTTATATCCTGAAACAGCAGCATTTTATTAAAACGAATCAATTTATTATTAATGTACAACCCCTCTTCTATACTGCCAAAAGTATCCCTTCTTTGAATATGCAGAGCCTTGATGACCTGCTCATCATAAAATTCCATATGCCCTTTCCTCTCCCCTTCTGCAATTCTCTCTTATTTTTTTTGGATACTGATATCCTTGCAGGCATTGATTTCCACCATTTCGGACCGAATCTCAACTTTTTTACCAGCAGTCATACTAAGTAAATCCGATGAACCAAATACTATAGTCTCTCCAGATAATCGCACTTGATTTCCTGCTCTGAGCTCTACTCCATTGTCCTTTAACAGTACCGCCTTGTGATCCTTTGTAATGAGGCCCTTTACCTCATTGGAAGCACAGCCCCCGCCTTCACATTCCAAAGCGAACACGTTCTTCCCTTCATCTCTGTTCCCAAAATAGATTTTTACTTTTGATCCAATCTCCGGCATGCAATATAAAATGTTTCCGGTAATGGGAAGCCATTCAAACCCGTAGCGTTTCCTTTCCAAACCGCTGTCCATAGGAAATTTTACAAATATCCTTTCACCTTTTCGATCTGTAACTTCTCCCGACACCACCAGTCCTCTTATCTCCTCATTATAAAACTTGTTTGTTTTAATACTCTCTTCTCTGCACACTCTATAATAAAATATCAGCTCCGCCCCTGATGTCTTCGCCGCCTTTTCACATATTACAAAGCTGGAACCATTCCTTCCCACCACTGTTCCAAGTTCATACTCTTCATCCGAGGAAAAGTCATGATACATTCCCTCTATACAATACTCTGCTCCTTTGTCGATTAAACGATGGCCAGAAGCATAAAAATCCTCTTTTAATACAATCTCTTTCGCCGACCTTGGCAAACCATAACAAAGTCTCATGCCATTTTCCCGACACAAGGGTACCAGTACGCCTCCCCTCAAGCCGGATACTCTTTTCAAAAACTGCCAGTCTGTTTCCTTATACTGAAATAACAGATTTTTAATGGGGGTGTCTTCTTTGTTAAAAATAGTCTTTTCGGAGTATTCCCACATTATGTTGTCAAATACGGCCTGACAGGTACTCTCTCCATCCTGGAAAAGCTTTGTACGCCTTACCTGGTCCAGCATAATGGTCCACCCCAGGACCCTTAGGTTCATAGTATTGATCTTATAACTGTTTACTGCCTTACAAGCCTTGATTATTCCTGAAAAAAGGAGCTTTTTCTGCTCTTCGGCATAGGTCAGAAGATTAAATCTCTTCCCCTGCAGATTGCGTACAAGGCTTTCCATCCTACCATTTCCTTTCACAGAACAGACAACACTAAGCACAGAATGTGCATTGGGTTTCATCTGGAAATTTACATCATAAATATCCTCTGCCTCAAAAGCACTGTCTATATGCAGCGCATCCAATGAATAAGCCATCTTCCCTCCTTTGTTACTGCTTCTTGCCTACCCTGCTTTGCTATTATTGCACTGTCTCCAAGGGCTCTATTACCACTTCCCCACTCTCATTGATCATTAAGACTGGGTAGCTTCCATCCCGGCCCACTCTTGTAAGAGTGTACTTGTTATCACCCCTACCGTCCTCATAAATAAACAAGTGCTGATTGGTACAATAAATTTTAAAAAAGACTGTATCCTGAAAAAATGCTTTCTTTTTATAAATCTCTTTTGACACACCTGTACCAATATCTGTGGCATATACATATATATTCTTAAATCCGTCCTCATCACAACTCCATGCTTCACGTAACGAATATATCGTATCATCTGTAATAGCAAAGTCCTCTAACCCTCCCCCCCAATCAAAATATTCATTCACCTGCTCATAGTCAATTAAAGAATCATCTGCTGCATTTTTAAGATCCTCAACCTTGATGCGAAATATCGAACCATTGCCAGCTATATATTCTACCTTTTTTATTTCCTCTTCCTTAAACACTCCTTCTTTCGTTGGAACAGCCTTTCTTCCATAATCTTTATCCCTATAAATAACCAACTGTGCAGCAAAAATGTAGATGTAGCCATCCATTACTTCTGAAAAGTTATTGATACGAAGTTCTATGCTTTTTAACGCATAATTTGTAAGATCTCTATCCTCTAATCTGTTCTCTTCCCTTGCCCTTACTTGTTGATCAATCTCCCTTGCAAATGAATCCATCGGCAGCACATCCTCTTTATGGTATGAGTCCCATACTGCAGGTTCTTGATAATACCGAAAAACCCGAAATATATTTGTACGATACTTTAATATATTGCTGTCAAATATATAATATCGGGGAATACGCAATCCTATTCTATTTTCCAATCCATGAGATGTTTTATAAACAACATAATCGTCAAAAACCCTATCTCGGGAAATACCATTGTATTTAGGACTGCTAGAAAAAATTTTGTTTCCAACTTCCTTGAGTGATTGTATCTCTTTATTCCCTTGCTTCTTTGTCTTTTCCCTGATCCAGTATTTGTCCGCAGGTATGTACATAAAATCAAAACGAGGTAAGATAAAAAAACGTGCTGCTGCCAACATAACAATAACCAATATGACTTGTAATCCCGTTCTCCTTTTATTCATCTTTCTATCCTCTCAATCCTCATTTTATGTGTTTTTTAAGATTTCCGTGAATAGCTTGCTGATATCTACATATCTGTCTGTTCCCCTGTTAACCTCGTACGAAGTATCTGTTATCTTAAACCTATTATTTCCCTGTCTTACTTCCGCCGAATATATATCCTCATCCTGTTTCACTTCTTTCTTCGGTGTGGATTCCTTCTTCAGAATCAGTTCATTAAGAGTTCCCAATAAGTCTATACCTGT
>CALISX010000571.1 GCA_938041725.1 uncultured Lachnoanaerobaculum sp. | reverse complement strand
ATTTCTGGTATTTGCCGGCAACTCCCGGGAAGCCATAGAAAGACAATACATACAGGAGCTTTTAGCCTATCATATAGAAGGGATGATCATACTAAGCCATACCATTTCTTCCCGGGAATTGTCCGCCTATGGCATTCCCATTGTAACCATTGAACGGGAAGACGAATATACAAGCAGTGTCAATACAGATAACTATATGGGAGGGGTGCAGGCTACCAGCCTGCTGTATAAATGCAGCTGTGATGTTTTGATACATATTAATGTGGATGTTCCTAGAAACATTCCTGCCTATGGCCGTATTCAAGGCTTTTTGGATATCTGCAGAGAACAGGGCCTGCTTCATGAACTGGTCTTGAAAAATTTGGGAAATACCTATAAGGAGAACCAGAAAGCCCTGACTGAAATAGCCCAGTATCTGGAGGAAAAATACAAAGGGAAACAAAAGGGGGTGTTTCTTTCCAATGATTCCTACGCCAATATGTTCCTTAACGCATTGATCCGGCTTCATGGCGGCCTGCCAAAGGAGTATGCGATCATAGGTTTTGACAACTCCCCCATTTCCGGCGAAGCCGTGGTTCCCATCAGTACCGTAGGACAGCAGATAGATAAAATTGCCCAAACCGCCATGGAGGTCCTGGTGGAACAAATGAATGAACGCAAAAAAAGAAAACCGGAACTCCCAAAAAGCCCGGTGCATAAAATCATTGCTCCCGTGCTGATTCACAGGGATACGACTCCCATAACCCCATAGCAGCCTTCTTGTTTTCTGTTTTTCCATCCACAGCATCATAACCGAGCAGAAGGGCAGGGGATCTCCCCTGCCCTCCTTAGCACAATATGAGATGCGATTCTGCCAAATCCGCCCATACTTAACACAGGCCGGCCTTATTCTGCCGGAGCCTGGTTCACCTGCTCTGCTGCAGCCGCCGGTGCCGGGTTCCCAGTCCCCAGTACATAATTCACCACATCCGGAAGCAATCCCTTGTTTTGCTGCCAAATGGTTTCAATCTGGGTTTCCGGAACAGGGGAAACCCCCAAGCCCACCTCCAGCGTAATATTGGGAATGGACTTTTCCCAATCCAGCCAGTCCTTAAAGCCTGTGCCAAATTTAGAGCCGTCTGCTGAAGGCGCCACCAGTTTGTATCCTGTGTGAGCCACTGCAATATTCGCCAATGCCCTGTCCTGGGCCAGCACCTCAGCTGTAGCATGCTGGTTGGACCAATAAATAATCTGTCCCTGGGCATGATAATTTAATACTGCATTATAGTACTGCTCATCATTTACCATTTTCATCAAAAGCTGGGTCTCCGGCTCAGAGCCTCCGGAAGGTCCCTTAAAGTATTCATTGGAAGCCCGTCCCCTGCTGTCCGGCCTTTGGGCCCAGGCCTGGGTGGGGAAGTTGTGGTTTATATCCACACCGTTTACATTGTTTTTCCACTTGTTTAAAAACCAGTTGAGTTTGTCCTGGTTTTCATTCAAGCCCCACTCTGCCCAGCTTTGGATGATATCCCGCACCTTCTGCTTGGAACTTTCATTGGTCAGACCATCCACTCCAAACTGAGAAATGGCTACCCCGTCGGGATTGGCCATAGGCACAAACTGAATGCATACCTGGTCCAGACTGGTGTCTCCGCCCCCTCTTCTATCCAGCATTTCCTGAATCTGGCGCATAACCAAAGGAGTAGTAATATACTCCCTGGCATGGATGGCTCCGATGACCAGGATCTTTTTTGGCGCCTGGCGGTTGCCGATAATAATCCGGTAAATATTTTTACCATCCACCGTGGTTCCTATAGAGTCCGAGGTAACCCCTTCATATCTTTGCTTTAACAGATTAATGTCTCCCTCCATTTTCTGGTAGGTATACATCTCTGTTTCCAGGAATTCAAATTTAGAATTCACCACCTGGGACTGGGTGGGAACAGGATTGTTGTATCCCGATGCTCCACGTCCGATCACCCCAGCCAGAGCAGGAACTGCCGGTGTTAAAGTCATACAGGCCGATAATAAGGCCGCCCCCCAAAGATACCCGCTTTTTCTTTTAACTTTTAACATTTTTCCCTCCAAAATTTAAATATTTGCAGCAGTGCTTCCAGCCACTCCTGTAATACAGGAATCATGTCTTGACACCACTGCAAACCTTTACCCATGTACTATACGATAAAAAAGGAAAAAGTTAAAGTTACAGATGTATTAAGAAGGAGAGAAATCCCTATTCCTCCTGTGCATCCATGGTTTTCCAATGTCCTGTTTTATTAGAGCCGATCCGCTCAATAGCACCATTTTGCCGCAGAGTGGCTATGCCCTTATCAATGGTGGTCTTGCCAAGCCCCAGTACCCCGGACAGCTGAGCCTTGGTAATATGGGGATTTTTTTGAATTCTGGCATAAATTCTTTTCTGGGTTTTGTTCAGCCCCTCCAGAGGAGAAACAGCTATGGGCCCGCTGAACTCCTGACTGTCTTCCGATGCCTGCTCCTCCACAAAAGACTCCTCTAAAAACTCCTCAGCTTTCTCGCCCTCTGTATCTCCCATCTTTATACCCGGTTTTTCGCTTATGATATTACTCCTGTTATTACCCTTTTTTTCACCCAAATAGGCACCTCCATTGGCAGGTGATACCCTTTCCTTATTTTCCAACTCTCTATGGATTTCCCGAA
>CALISX010000570.1 GCA_938041725.1 uncultured Lachnoanaerobaculum sp. | reverse complement strand
ACTATGTATTCGGCAGCGCCGCAGCAGATGCAAGGCATTGGGATCCTTATGTGTTAAAGGTGTTTGAGGAAAATGCACAGACCTTGGCTCCTCTGTTTACCTCTGGAAGCTCTTAAGCCGGGGGAGCGGTATCACCATCCCCCATGCCAGGGTCGGCATGGGGGGACTAGAGAAACATGCTGCTTTTTACAGTGCAGATGTGGGTCAGAAAAGACCAAAATAAAAAGAACCAGGTGAGGATTATGAGAAAATTATTGATTGTTATTGACATGCAAAACGATTTTATAGATGCTGCATTGGGAACCAGGGAGGCCATGGATATTGTGGAGGCAGTGAAGGAAAAAATCCGCTCTTATCCGGCGGAGGACATTATTGTCACCATGGATACCCATAGTGAAAACTATATGGATACACAGGAAGGCCGGAACCTGCCTGTGCCCCATTGCATCAAAGGTTCAGAGGGCTGGCAGATCAGACCGGACATCGGAAGACTGCTGGCAGTGGCAAAGGTTTATGAGAAACCCACCTTTGGCAGCAAGGCCATGGCAGAAGATCTGAAAGCATTGGCAGAGACGGAAGAGATCGAACTGGAGCTCATCGGGCTGTGCACAGACATCTGTGTTATTTCCAATGCCTTATTGCTGAAGTCCTATCTGCCAGAAACACCGATTACCGTGGATGCCGCATGCTGCGCCGGGGTAACACCGGAAAAGCACCAGGCGGCGCTGGAAACCATGCGTTCCTGCCAGATCCATGTGGTGAACGGGTAAGCTTTCCTGCCGGCGGCAGGGCGGCAGCCTGAACTGCGAATACCTGTCAGCAGCACGGGAGCTGTGCTGCACCGGAGTGCTGTGTGAGCTTATATTTATAGTGGTGCCAGGCCCCCGCATGGGGGCTTACTACATTGCAGCCTGTTGTCATCAAAAGGCGCACTCTAATCCCTGGTTTTTTTCGCAAAGAGCGCAGATGCTTAATAATCTTTTGTCTATTTTCCCAAATCGGAATATCCTTTGTTTCAACATCAAAGAAAAACCAAACTTCATCAGTTATTTCTGCATAATCACGATAAGATTTGTCCTTTTTATACTTGCTGCATGCTTCTTCAAACAAGCCCTTCGTTGGTTTTTTTATCACGGCAACATCACCAAATTTTTCTCTTAGAAAATTCATATAGACCTGTTCGCTTTCGCCTTCACAAAAGACGACAATGTACGGTTTTGTGGGTTTTGTTCGACGAGGCATTACTGCACCTCCTCAATTTCAACATTTGGCGTTGCTCCGTATTTCCCCACAAGATAGCCTTTTCGGATATTTTCGGTTGTTCTTGTAGAGAATTCGCTAATGCTGTACAGTTCAGAAGCTCCATCCTTATTGTGTTTATCAACAAAGTAGATTTGGTCTTTT
>CALISX010000569.1 GCA_938041725.1 uncultured Lachnoanaerobaculum sp. | reverse complement strand
GGCCCTGGCCGGAGCCGGCAGTAGTACATTCGGATTTGGCTGCCCAGGTAGCGTATTTTTTGCTGAACAAGGGATTGAACATCCAGCAGTACAATACCTTGGTGTATGAGGCTCATTTTGAAAAACATCGGCGTATTGATGATGTGGATACTTTGGTGGAGATGGCCTCCCTTTGCGGAGCAGATCCAGAGGAGGTAAGGATGGCTCTGGCTAGAAAAGAGTTTTTGGGAAAGGTTTTGGCTTCCAATCGGGAGGCTTGGGAGACCCTGGCCCTGGAGGCAGTCCCCAGCTATCAGTTTCGGGATAAGGTGGCTGGTTCCGGGGGAGGGTTGTTGGTGCCCATATCCAAGGTGATTGAGCTGATGCGGTTTGCATCCCAGACCTTGCAGGAAGAAAATTAATTTCTATGCTTGACTTTTAATATTTTTGTAATATAATGTAAGAAATTCTTGAAAACATCCTATAGCAAATGTCAGAAATATTTTTGTTCTGGTGTTTGCTGCGCCGGATTTATGTTGCTGAAAGGGGCATATTTCCTTGGAAAATCCGGGCGCATCCGTTGGAGGCTGTTATAGAGAAGGTCATATGAATTATGTCGTTTTCTATAATTCTTTTAAGAAAGGATTACATGAATATTATGAAAAAAACCATATCCGCATTGCTTGCCCTGGGGATCTGTATTACGATGATGATCACTGCATGGGGCGCCACCCAGGCAGAGATTGATGCAGCTACAGGTCCAGCCTTTGGAATTACTGCCGACCAGTACAAGGAGACTCTGGAAAAAACAGAGGAAGCAGGAGTAGCTCAGGAGACAGAGGATGGGGAGCAGACTGCCCAGGAGGCTCCGGCAAAGACCCTTGGGGCAGAAAGTGCTTCTGGGGAGGAAGAGACGGAAGAAGAAAACACCGCCCTCCAGGAAACTGGGGCTGCAGCAGAGGAAAAAGCTGCCCAGGAAGCCAGGGCTGCAGAGGAAAAGGCTGCCCAGGAGGCCCGGGCTGCGGCGGAGGCAAAGGCTGCCCAGGAAAAGGTGGCTGGAGCCAAGACCGGCTCTTCCAGAGGCCGGCTGGCGGGAAGGTTTAAAACCTATGGGTACAGTACAAAAAATCCTGAGAGAGCAGTAACTGCCAGCGGCACCAGACCGGTTCATGGAAGAACTGTGGGATCAGATTGGTCTGTGCTGCCAAAGGGAACCAGGATCCGCATTGGAGAGACAGATGACAGGATCTATGTGGTAGAGGACAATGGCAACACCTATGGGCAGTTTGTGGATATTTATTATCCCACCATGCAGACAGCCCATGCCCATGGCTTGAAGTATCAGAATATATACATTGTGACAGAGTAAGGGAGTCGGGGGCTGCTGTGCCGGATTTACACCGCTGGAGGGGGTGTGTTTCCTCAGCAGGGCTCTGGGCGTCCGATGGATGACTTGCAAATAGGGGGGATGGGGAAGAGAATGCACTTCTCCATTCTCTTTGTGCTTTTTGCATGAAAGGAAATACAATTCAAACATTGACAAGTTGGAAAATGGTGCTATACTGAAACAGTAATGATTCTTAGTTTTAGGAGGGCACTGCTTATGAAGGAGCTGAAATACAGCAGGCAGCGTGAGGCCATACTGGACAATCTGAGGAATCGGTATGATCACCCCACGGCGGATGCGATTTTCCAGTCACTTCGCAATGATAATCCTAAGATCAGCCTGGGAACCGTTTATCGAAATCTTGGATTGCTCACCGAGTTAGGAAAGATAAACCGGATCTCCTGTGGCGATGGTATTGAAAGATATGATTATAGAACTAAGGAACACAGCCATTTTGTATGCAGGAAGTGTTCTAAGGTGATTGATCTTGCGGAGGATCTTGAGAAGAATCTGAATGCACAGATTGTAAACGATGAAATTGCCGCCATTGACAGTCATTCATTGATTTTTTACGGCTGCTGCAAGGATTGTTATAAAAAAATGCTTCCCATTGCTCAATAACTTCAGGGAAGCGGTACAATGTGTTTAAGTAAGGAGGAAACCAATATGTCAAAGTACGCTGGAACAAAAACAGAGAAGAACCTGATGGAAGCTTTTGCCGGGGAATCCCAGGCCAGAAACAAATATACCTACTATGCTTCCGTAGCAAAGAAGGCCGGATACGAGCAGATGGCTGCTTTGTATCTGGAAACTGCTGACCAGGAGAAGGAACACGCTAAGATGTGGTTCAAGGAGTTCCATGGCATTGGAACCCCAGAGGAGAATCTGGAGGATGCAGCAGCGGGAGAGAACTACGAGTGGACGGATATGTATGCCCGTATGGCCAGGGAAGCCAGAGAGGAGGGCTTTGAGGCTCTTGCCAAGAAGTTTGAGCTGGTAGCCAGGGTGGAGGCAGCCCATGAGAAGAGATACCGCCAGCTTTTGGAGCATCTTAAAAATGACAAGACCTTTAAGGGAGATGCACCTTTGGGATGGAAGTGCCGCAATTGCGGATATATCCATGAGGGAGAGAATGCACCTGAAGTTTGCCCCTGCTGTGCCCACCCCAAGGCCTATTTTGAAAGGGTCGCTCACAACTATTAATAGAATACAGTTTTTGTAATTGCTTCATTGCGTCTAAGGCCCTCTCCCGTCATCGGAGGGGGTCTTTTTCTTTGGATATGGATTTATAAAAAAACTGTGAAAAACAAAGCAAAGACTTGAAATCTATGGTATAATCATAGCTATTGTTTTGAGAGAGAAACGAAAAAAAGTATCGGAGGGTTACCAACATGGCAGAAGAGACAATGAAGGACTTTGATAAGGAGATCAACGAGTCTTTAAATAATATGAAATCCTATGAGGATCCGGATGGGGGACAGTGGGAAGTATTTCAGAAGATGATGGATGAGAAGACGGTTTCCAAGGTAAAGATCACCGAGGTAGTCAAGGGAGGCTGCATCGCCTTTTTGGAGGAGGTAAGAGGATTCATTCCCGCCAGCCAGCTGGCTGTGGGCTATGTGGAAGATCTGAATGACTATCTGGGCAAACATTTGGATGTGGTAATCATTACCGCAGATCCTGTGAAAAAGAGACTGGTGCTTAGCCACCGGGTGATTGAGCAGGAATCCGCCAGGGAAGAAAAGGCCAAGAGAATGAGCGCCTTAAAGCCCGGAGATGTGCTGGAGGGCAAGGTAGAGTCCTTAAAGGATTACGGCGCCTTTATTGATTTGGGGGACGGACTGAGCGGTCTTTTGCATATTTCCCAGATTTCCCATAACAGGATCAAGCACCCCAGTGTGGTATTAAAGGAAGGGGATACGGTTCAGGTAAAGGTGCTGGACATTAAGGATGGCAAGATTTCCCTGTCTAAGAGAGCACTGGAGGAAAATACAGGCTTTACCCGGGAGTCTTCCGATAACTTTAAGTATGAGGAAAGGGGTGCAGCCACCACCTCCATGGCCAGCCTGTTAAAGGACATTAAAATAGATTAAGTCCCCGCTGCTGTGCCGGCATAGATGTATGGCGGCGTCAGGCCCGCCGACATGGGCGCTTATTATAAAAGCCGGTGTGGGCAGAGCCTGTACCGGCTTACTCTGTTGGGATGGAGGAACCCGTCTTAAGATAGATTGTGAAAAGGAGAAGAATGGCAGATAAAAGCAAAGCCAAGGAAATGCAAAAGAAGCTGGCTTGGGAATATCCCCATATTGCAAAGGAGGCTCCCAAGCAGATTGATAAGGCAGAGAAATTTGCAGCAGGCTATAAGAAATTTATTTCTGATGCCAAAACAGAAAGAGAAGTGGTAAAAGAAGCGGTAAAGCTTTTGGATAAGGCAGGATATACCCCCTTTGATCCGGAAAAAAAGTATACTCCGGGGGATAAGGTGTATAAGGTCAACCGGAACAAGGCGCTGCTGATCACCACCTTTGGCAGGGAACCCTTGAAAAAAGGAGTGCGCATTAACGGAGCCCATATTGATTCCCCCAGAATTGATTTAAAGGCCAATCCGGTATATGAAAAGAATGAGCTGGCCCTGTTTAAGACCCACTACTATGGAGGGATCCGTAAGTATCAGTGGGCCACCATTCCCCTGTCCATGCATGGGGTGATGTTTAAAAAGGACGGCTCTTTTGTGGAGATCAATGTAGGAGAAAAGGAGGAGGATCCGGTATTTTATATCAGCGATTTGCTGCCCCATCTTTCTTATAGCAACCATAACCGAAGATGAGATTGTAGGCAGAACAT
>CALISX010000568.1 GCA_938041725.1 uncultured Lachnoanaerobaculum sp. | reverse complement strand
TATCCCCTCAAAAAGGCCCCCCATATACTCCCGGAAAAAGCCTTTTTTTAAAAAAAAGCCGGCCTTTACCAAGGTCCCTAAAAGCAGGGGGAAAAAATTCAGGGAAATCTGCCAGTTCGGCATGTTTTTATAGATGAGATACAGGTTGTTTCTGGCAGCCAGCCGCACCTTAAAGGCATTGTACCTGGAACCGGAGGTGGCGCTGCCCAAATGATATACCCGGGCAGAGGGCTCAAATACAATGGGATGCCCCGCCAGTCTGGCCCGGTAGCTTAGATCCATATCCTCCAGATAGGCAAAATGTCTTTCGTCAAAATAACCGATTTGATCCAGCAAGGCCTTGCGGTAAATGGCCCCCCCGGCACAGGCGGAGAATACCAGTCTGCCTTTGGTAAAGTCTCGGACCTTTTCTCCTACGCCGATTTGATAGCCCCAGCCGGCCACGCTGTAGCCATCTCCTGCATCATCCACCAAAGCCTTGTTATGGGCATTGATCATGAGGGGACTGACTGCAAAAATGTCAGGGGAGCGGGAAATGGCCTTTACCAGATTTTCCACATAATCCGGAAAAACCTCTGTATCATTGTTTAGAAGTATCACATATTCTGTATGGGCCGCTGCCAGCCCGGTATTCACCCCTCCTGCAAAGCCCAGATTTTTTTTATGATAGAGCACATGAAGGGAAAGGGGACCGGGGTTTTCTTCCAGCTGCCTTAGCCATTGCCTGGAGCCGTCCTTAGAGCCATTGTCCACAATAAACAGATCAAAATCCGGATCAGTCTGCTGCTGTAGGGACTTGATACAGGCCGGCAAAAAAGCCTCCCCGTTAAAATTGGGTATAATGATGGTTACCTTGTTCATGTTCCTGCCTCTGTGCAAAGTTTTGCCCCTATTATACACTAGATAGGGGGAATCGTCGACACAAAAACAGAAGGGGCATCTGCAGGATCCCGACACATTGCACTTTTCCCAGGCAGTCTGCAAAACAAAGACCTTCTTCCAAAGGAATGACCCTTTGAAAGAAGGTCTTTGTATAGTAAACTCCCATGCCAACGGATCGGCACCACCATACATATAAGTCTGTGCGTCACTCCGCTGCAGAGCAGCTTGCGTGCTGCTGACCCGATGGAAATGTATCTGTGCATGCAAGCATGCC
>CALISX010000567.1 GCA_938041725.1 uncultured Lachnoanaerobaculum sp. | reverse complement strand
GGGGCCTCCTATGTAATAGCCAGGAGGGGTATGGGTATTTTCGATACACTATAGCAAAAGGAACGAAAGAAACATGATGAGGGAAAAGGGATGAACTGGGAAAAGGGAATCAGAAAAATACAAAAAAATGCCAAACAGGGAAAATATAAAAAAGGAATCCGGCTGTTTAGCTTTGGTATAGCAGGGATTTGTATTTTCCTCTTGGGAATGTACTATGCCGGAGGCTTTCGGGCAGAGAGAAACATTGAGGACCTTCGAAAAATCAAAGCAGAGGCTTCCCAGCAGGTCAGTGAAACGCCTCAGGAGGAAACCAGTACAGGAGAGGAGATGCTGCCGGAATACCAGGAACTGTATCTGCAAAATCCCGATTTGGCAGGATGGCTTACCATTTCCGGCACCAAAATTGACTATCCGGTGATGTCTACTCCGGAGGATCCGGAGTTTTACAGCCATAGAGGTTTTGATAAGGAGGAAAGCGCCAACGGGCTTTTGTTTCTGGATGAGAACAGCTATTTGGACGAAGAGGGGGCCAATGTGATCATTTACGGCCACAACATGAAAAACGGCTCCATGTTTGCAGATCTCATCTCCTATGAAAATGAGGCCTTTGCCCAGCAGCATCCGGTGATTGAGCTGGATACCCTGTATGAGAAGCGAACCTATGAAGTGGTATCTGTGATGAAATCTGCAGACGTGTCCCTTCTTCCCTTTGACTTTACCTCCCTGTACAGCGACAGAGCCCAGGAAGTACTGGAAAATGTGAAAAGCCATGCCCTGTATACCAGAGGAGATCCCTTTGCTTTAGGGGAGGATTTTCTGACCCTGTCCACCTGTGAATACGGGGAAAAGGATGGAAGGCTTGTGGTATTTGCAAGGAGGAAGCTATGAAAAAACTTTTGCAAAAAACAGGAAGGCTCCTGGGAACATTGTGTCTGGGTTTGTTTCTTACAGCAGGCTTTGGAGGAAGGGCCTATGGCCTGGAGGCCGGAAGCTATGTGGTGACGGTGACCCCCAGCTATTCCGATCCGGAAACCGGGGCCATTGAGGACCCGGGCAACAACGAAGCCATCGGGCAGGGCATGACCCAGAAGCTTTGCGGCCCCAGGGGGCTGCTGGAGGTGGAGGCCGGAGGAGAGATGTATCTGACGGTGCGGTATTACCTGAGCCAGTTTGTTTCCGATGTAAGCTTTGAGGAAAGGGTGAATGGTTCCTTTGCCCAAAGAAGCCCGAAGAAAATGCAAACCATTGCTCCTGTGGAGGGTTCTGCAAATATTGACGAAAAATACGGTTATACAGACTGGCGGATTAAAATTTCAAGCACCTCCGGTGTATTCCGGGGGAAGGCCTATGTGGAGCCCATGGGAAGAAATGTGGTGTATTTCTTTACCATGTCCTCCCCCTCTCCGGGAAAGGGAGATTTTATTTCCTCCCTAAGGGGCACCGAGGGAACCAAGGCGCAGTCCCAGACCCCTGTAGAAGGAGCCGGCAAAACAGAAGGAGCCAGGAGAGAGATGCCGGAGGTTCAGGCGGCAGCTGGAGGGAATTCCCAAACCGCCCCGGCTCCCAAAAGCGGAGAAGAGGGGGGATTTTACAATGAAGGGGGACAGGAAGATACTCCCGTAACCGGGATTCCCCAAAAGTCAAAAAAATCCCCCGCTGTTCAAACCACCGGTGCCTCCCTGGGAAAAGAGGAGGAGGCCTATGGCAGCGCCCCGGCTTTTTCCACAGGATATGATCTGTCCCAGGTGGATATAAAAAAGGCCAGAGCCCTTACCAAGCCTATTTTGGAAAATGCAGTGGGCATCACCAATCTTTCGGATGTGCAGCAGGAGGCAAAGGATCTGACGCCTCAAAAGAAGCCCTCCGGTCCCAGGCTTATGATGTTTACCCTGTTTGGGGTCTGCGCTTTGGTGCTGGCAGGGTACGGGGTCAATGCAGGAAGGAGGAGAATGCATGAAAGGAGCAGGTAAGGCTCTGGGGATTTTTCTGGTCTGCCTGATGGCGGCAGGTGTTTTGTCAGGCTGCGGCCCCAGGGAAACCAAGGCCCAAACAGAGGATCTGGTGATTGTGGCCACCAGCCCTGCCACAGTGGATATTATGGACAGGCTGGATATAGACCTGGCGGGGGTGCCGGATACCTCCCTGTCGGTGCTGCCAAAACGCTATGATAAGGCTCTGCGGGTGGGCACTGCCATGGGACCGGACATGGAAAAGATCAAAAGCCTCTCCCCGGATTATGTGATCGGCCCTGCTTCTTTGCAAAAGGATATGGAACCCAAGCTAAAGGCTGCCGGCCTCAAGGGCATCTTTTTGAATCTGGAAAGCGTGGAGGGCATGTATAAAAGCATGGAGGAGCTGGGCGTGCTTTTTGGCAAGGAAAAGGAAGCCCAGGCTCTGACGGATGAATTCTCCGCCTTTTATTACGCCTTTCAACAGGAGGCCCTTCCTCAAAAGCCAAGGGTTTTGGTGCTTATGGGCCTGCCCGGCTCCTATGTGGTGGCCACAGGCAAAAGCTATGCAGGAAGCCTGGTGCGCCTGGCAGGAGGCGAAAATGTATACGAGGATGGAGAGGCAGACTATCTGGTGGCCAATACCGAGGACATGCTGCAAAAGGATCCGGATATTATTGTCCGGGCGGTGCATGCCATGCCGGAGGATGTGCTGGCTATGTTTCAGGAGGAATTTACCACCAATGATATCTGGCGGCATTTTGCAGCAGTGAAAAACAACAGAGTGTACGACCTCCCCTATGACCTGGTGGGTATGAGCGCCAAATTTAATTATCCAAAGGCTCTGGAATACATCCGCTCCCTTTACCAGCAGGGAATGGAAGGGGCAGGAGGGGATTATGGCAAAAGATAAAAACGGGCTTTCTGACCTGCGGGTGGCAGGGGCCTTTATCGGAGCGGTTTTGGTGCTGGTCTTTATGATGCTGGCGGCCATCAATACAGGAAGCCTTCGGGTAAGCTTTCCCCAGCTGGTTTCCGGCCTGTTGTTTCACTATGACCCGGATGTGGCCACTGTGGTGGATCTGCGGTTTCCCAGAATCCTCATTGCCATGCTGGGAGGGGCGGCTTTGTCCGTATCCGGGGTGCTGTTTCAGGCCTGTATGAAAAATCCCATTGCAGATCCCGGCATTATCGGGGTCAGCTCCGGGGCAGGGTTTGTGGCAGCCATTACCGCAGGGATTTTTCCCGGCCTCTATTTTCTTACTCCCATGCTTAGCTTTGCCGGAGGC
>CALISX010000566.1 GCA_938041725.1 uncultured Lachnoanaerobaculum sp. | reverse complement strand
CATTGTGCAGCTCCATATGCGGGATGAACAGGGGGCCGGTATTATGGATCCGGTAAAATTCTACGAAACCATCAAAAAGATCCGCCTGGATTATCCAGACTGTGATGTGATCGTGAACTGCACCTCCTCGGGAGACAACCGGGTTTCCGATGATTCTCCCTATGGCAATGCCCTGCGGATGCTGCATCACAGAAAGGTTCCCGGCATTGAAATGGGTACCTTTGATGCCGGCACCTTTAACTGGGGAATCCCCGGTGGAATTTTTGCCAACTCTCCCACCTTTTTAACCACTTTGGGAGGGGTATACCAGGAAAGAAATATCAAGCCTGAATTTGAGGTCTTTGATCTGGGAATGATCCGGGCCGTAGGCATCTACTGGAAAAAGGGCATTGTCAAAGCCCCTCTTCACTTCCAGCTTTGCCTGGGGGTTGTAGGCGGCATGGATACCCGTCCGGCGGATGTGCAGGAAATGCTTTTATACATCCAAAGACTCCAAGCTGAGGGCAGTCTCCCTGCAGAAGTCACCTGGTCCGCCTTTGGCATTGGCAAAGGCCATATTCCAGTAATGCTTTCTGCTTTGGCCAACGGCGGCCACATCCGGGTGGGTCTGGAGGACAATGTGGTTTACGGCCTGGATGAAAAGGGAGAAAAGATTCTTGCCACCAACCAGATGCTTGTGGAGCGGGCAGTACGGATTGCAAAGGCCGCAGGCAATGAAATCGCCACCTCCAAAGAGGCCAGAGAAATGTTAAGTCTGGCTCCCCTGAATCCAGCCGCTTTAAAGGAACAGCTGGAGGCCCTTACCGTTTCCCAGCTGGAGGATGCCAAAAAACAAACCAGTGCAGAGTTTGGCACCACCTATTTTGCCGCCAAATCCATGGGATAAAAAACATCGTCCTGTATTTGTTTATACAGGTATTACATAACTGTTCTTTTTTATTGAATTTCAGTTGTTCAGACTCCCAGTTTATACTGGAAATGTAGAGAACAGAACATAAAAATTGCAATTTCAAAGGGGAATCGCCCTACTTGTTGCAGAATTTCCAAAAGGAGGATTTTCTTCATGAAACAGCCATTAGCCGATTATGTCAAGCTTCCGGGTTTTGACGAGTACAAGGAATGGTTTAAGGCCTTTGCCGATTTAAAGCGTGAAGACGGTATTGTCCAGGTTACCTGGAAAACCAATGACGGCCCCATGCACCACAGCGGTATGAGCCATAGAGCCATGAGCCAGCTTACCAGGATTCTCTCCTTGGATTATCAGAATGAAATCATCATTTTCACCCATATCGGCGACAACTGGATGATCGAATCTGATGCCAATGGCTGGGAAAGATATTCCCAGCTTCCCAGAGAACGCTTCGAGCATCAATACTTTGACGATGAGAACCTGATCAAAAACATGGTGTTTGACTTAAATGTCCCCACCATCGGCGCCATCCCCGGCCCTGGTTTTCATTGGGATTCTGCTCTCCTTTGCGATGTAACCATCTGCACCGAGGATACCAAGCTGGAGGTTCCCCACGCCCAGGGAGGACTGGTGCCAGGAGACGGCATGGGACTCATGTGCCAGCATTATTTCGGAACCAAAAGGGGAAATTATTACATGATGACCACCAGACAGTTTACCGCCCATGACATGCTCCAGCACGGCATGGTATCCGAGGTGGTAAAAAAGGGACAGGCCGTAGAAAGAGCCTGGGAAATCGCCAGAATGTGGAAAACCATGTCCTATGAAAACAGAACCATTATGTCCAATCTGGCTAAGAGACCTCTGCAAAAGCTTTTGGTAGAGGAATTGAAGCTCCACACCGTCAGCGAACAGTACGGATCCATGCTTCGGGTTGCCGCCGGAGATCTGGGAGATGAAAACTCCGCACAGCAGGATGAAAAATACATCAGCCGTGTCAATGACTACCGGTATGCCACCAAGGACATGGAGCAGCCCATGAATGCTGATCTTTGGGTGAATATGCCAAAACGGGCCAATGAATGGTTTAAAAAGGTGAAAAGCGGAGAAATTCCCAATCCCTATGAGTTTGAACACAGCAATGAACCGGACTGGTATGAGTTTTAAAAAGGAGAAGAGAAATGCCCAGAATCTATCAAGGTGATTTTACGGATATGTTCAGTGTAGCCGGGAAGAAGGCCGTTATTTTTGGAGGCGCCGGCGGTTTTGGAAAAGCCATCGCAGAGGGGTATGCCGCCAATGGAGCGGATGTTTTGATCCTTTCCCGCAGAGAGGAGGCCCTGAAGGAAGCTGCCAAAGAAATCAAGGAAAAGGCAAAGTCCGGGGTTTTGGTGAAATACTTTGTATGCGATGCCGGAAAGGAATCCGAAGTGATTGCCGCCAGGGATTTTGCAGTGAGTTCTGATGGCCTGGGGGGCTGTGATATTTTGGTAAATGCCCAGGGCATCAATAAGAAGATGTTTTCCTGGGAGATTGATTCCGCCTTCTGGGACAAGATGCTGCAAACCAATGTTACCTCTTTGATCTAT
>CALISX010000565.1 GCA_938041725.1 uncultured Lachnoanaerobaculum sp. | reverse complement strand
GAAGCGCTGTGCTGCAGGATCTCCCAATTTCCTTCAGCCCCCTGAAACGTCAATTCGGCTTTCGAACAGCCAGGGAGGTATGGCTAAAAGAAGGTATGGGGGACGGCATAGACAAGGAACACGATCCCATGGCGGAGCTTGATTGAGGTGAACTATGTATTTAACAAGAATGGAGTTGGATATAAAAAACAGAAACACCATGAAGCTGCTGCAATCCAGAAGCAAAATTCATGGTGTTGTGGAGTCAGCCCTAAGAGAGGATAAAAACCGGACCCGCAAGCTTTGGCGGTTAGACAAGCTCCAGGAAAGGCTTTATCTTTTAATTCTCAGTGAAGAAAAACCGGACCTAAGGGATGCTGTGGAAAGCTATGGCAAAAAGACGGCAGGCTTTGAAACCAAGGACTATACTCCCCTGCTGAACAAAATACGAAGGGACAGCCGGTGGCATTTTCGCCTGGTGGCCAATCCCACAAAAAGTATCTTTATCCCCGACAAAGATAAAAGAGGAAAAGTAGTGGCCTGTATCAGCACAGCCCAGCAGGAAGACTGGCTGTACACCCGGGCAGAAAAAAACGGCTTTTTATTGAACCGAGAAGAATTTCGAACAGTGGGAAATGACTGGCATTTCTTTAATAAAAAACAGGAGGGAACCTCCCGGGTTTCCCTGCAGGAAGCAGCCTATGAAGGCCTCCTCACTGTATCAGACGAAGAGAAATTCAAAGCGCTTTTATGCAATGGTATAGGCAGAGGAAAAGCCTATGGCATGGGATTACTGACGGTTATGGGATTCTCCGGAGCAAGTTGATGAAAGAGATGCCTGGAATCATACGGCCTGAATTACAGCAGCTTCCCCAAATTAAGGACCGCATGACTTTTTTATACCTGGAGCATTGCAAGCTCAGCCGCAAAGACGGCGCCATCGAAATCATAGAAGAAAAAGGAATTGTAGCTGTTCCGGCAGCCGCCATCTCTGTCTTGATGCTGGGCCCGGAAACCACCATAACCCACCGGGCCATGGAACTGATCGGCGATGCCGGCGTTACCCTCCTATGGGTTGGAGAGCATGGGGTGCGGTATTATTCCAGCGGGCGTCCCCTGACCGCCACTCCAGGCTCTTAATCCGGCAGGCGCAGCTGGTGAGCAATCAAAGACTCCACCTGGCGGTGGTTCGCAAAATGTATGAACTGAGATTCCCCCAGGAAGATGTAAGCAAACTGACCCTGCAGCAGCTGCGGGGAAGGGAAGGCAGCCGGATTCGCAGCATTTATCGCAAGCTTTCCAAAGAATATCATGTTCCCTGGAGTGGCCGGGAATACAACCCGGAAGATTTCTTTGAAAGCAATGCCATCAATCAAGCCTTGAGTGCAGGACATGTTTGCCTGTACGGCCTGGCCCATGCTGTGATTGCCGCCTTGGGCTGCTCTCCCGGTCTGGGCTTCGTGCATGTAGGCCATGAACTTTCCTTTGTGTATGATATAGCAGATCTTTACAAGGCGGAAACCACCATTCCCATTGCCTTTGAATCAGCAGCAGCAGAACCAGCGGATCTTCCCTCCTATGTCCGTCATCGAGTACGGGATGCCTTTGCCTCCATGCATATTTTGGAGCGCATGGTCAAGGACATCCATTATCTATTGGCGGAAGACGTAGGCAAAGAATCCGAAAATGCCATATATCTTTGGGATAACAAGGAAGGTATTGTAGAAAACGGAATCTCTTACGGAAAGGATACCGATAAATGATTGTTGTCTCATTGACGGATTGCCCCCCTAAGGTCCGAGGAGATCTTTCCAAGTGGCTGCTGGAAATTAATACAGGGGTATATGTGGGAAATGTGAATGCCCGTGTCAGGGAAGAACTTTGGAAACGTATCTGTGAAAATGTAAAGGATGGACGGGCAACGATGGTCTACAGCACCAATGGAGAACAAAAACTGGATTTTTTGGTGCACAACACCTCATGGGTTCCAGTGGATTTTGACGGGATAAAACTAATCCGAAAGCCGAGTGTTAAGGAAAGGGAAAAGAATGCAGAAAATGCCAATGCGCCTGGTCTCCCTTTAAGCAAGGCATCCAGATTTTTCCAAATACAACAGATTCAAAAAAGTAAACTTCGGCAGCAAAACTCTGAAGAATACATTGTTTTGGATCTGGAAACCACTGGTCTGGATCCTTTTAAGGACCATATCTTGGAGATCGCCGCTATAAAAATTGAAGGCGGACAAGAAACCTCCCATTACAGCTCTTTAATCCGGGATGTCATGATCCCCCAAAGTATCCAGCAGCTAACCGGGATAACAGAAGAAATGCTGCAGGAAGAAGGACATACGATGGAACAAGTGCTTAGGGAGGTATTAGAGTT
>CALISX010000564.1 GCA_938041725.1 uncultured Lachnoanaerobaculum sp. | reverse complement strand
GGTGATGAATGCCGGAGAGCTGGTATTGGACGGCACCCCCAAGGAGGTGTTCAGGGAGCATGACTATCTGGAAAGCATTGGTCTTAGTGTTCCTCAGATTACAAATTTGGTGGAGCTTTTAAAACAAAGGGGGATTGATTTGGGAAAGGATATTACCACAGTGCAGGAGGCCAAGGAAGCAATTTTAAGACGGATTCGAAAGGGACAGAACAATGATTAGAGAAATTACCATAGGTCAGTACTATCCCGTGGACTCCCTGCTTCACAGACTGGATCCCAGAACCAAGCTCTTTGGAACCATGATTTACATTGTTTCTTTGTTTCTGGCAAACTCCTGGGCAGGGTATTTGCTGGCAGGCAGTTTTTTGGTGCTGGCCATCGTTTTGTCAAAGGTGCCGGTGAAGTTTATGCTAAAGGGACTGCAGGCGGTGATCGTCCTTTTGCTCCTTAGCGTGAGCTTTAATTTATTTCTGACAGAGGGAGAGGTTTTGGTTCAATTCGGTATCCTTCAGATTACCAGAGAGGGGGTTCGTCTGTCCATATTTATGGGGCTTCGTTTGATTTTTTTGGTGGTGGGCTCCTCCATTATGACCCTGACCACCACCCCCAATGCTCTGACAGACGGACTGGAAAAAAGCCTGGGATTTTTAAGGTATATCCGGGTGCCCATTCACGAAATTGCCATGATGATGTCCATTGCCCTGCGGTTTATTCCGATTTTGATTGAGGAAACAGATAAGATTATGAAGGCCCAGATGGCCAGGGGTGCAGATTTTGAGGGAGGCGGCATTGGGGCCAGGGTCAAGGCTATGATCCCATTGCTGGTGCCTTTGTTTATTTCTGCTTTCCGCCGGGCCATTGACTTGTCCATGGCCATGGAGGCCAGATGCTACCATGGAGGAGAAGGGCGTACCCGTTTAAAGCCTTTAAAGTACAAAGGAGGGGACTACCTTACCTATGGAGTGTGTCTGATATATTTGGGTCTTTGTGTATGTGCGGTTGTATTTTTGGGGAAAGGATGAGACTTGAGAAGAATTTGTTTGATTGTTTCCTATGACGGAACAAATTACTGCGGCTGGCAAAAGCAGCCCAATGGCGTGACCATTGAAGAGGTGCTGAATGCCGCCATTTCCTCCTTGACCGGAGAGAGCATTGCGGTAATCGGTGCCTCCCGAACCGATGCCGGGGTGCATGCCTATGGAAATGTGGCGGTATTTGATACAGCCATGCCCATGGCGGAGGAAAAATTTGCTTTTGCCATTAACCAAAGGCTGCCGGAGGATATCCGGATTCAGGAGTCCTTTGCTGTGGAGGAGGACTGGCATCCCAGAAAACAAAACTGTGTAAAGACCTATACCTATAGGATTCTAAACCGCCGGATCAGTATTCCCACAGAACGGCTGTATGCCCATTTTTGCTATTACAAGCTGGATGTGGAAAAAATGCGGGAAGCCACTGGGTATTTTGTGGGAACCCATGACTTTGTAAGCTTTTGCTCCCAGAAAACCCAGGCCCTTTCCACCGTGCGTACCGTCCATTCTCTGGAAATCGAAGAGGACGAGGATATGATCACCATCATCATTCAAGGAGACGGATTTTTATACAACATGATCCGTATCATAGCAGGTACTCTGTTAAAAATCGGTCTCCATGTGTATCCTCCAGAGCATATCCCGGAGATTTTTGCGGCCAGAAACAGGAGGCTGGCAGGACAGACCATGCCTGCCAAGGGCCTGACCTTGGTGGAAATTTCCTATTTAGCGTAGTTCTTTTTTCTACGCCAAATAGGAAAGGATGGCAAAGGAATATTCATAGGCAAACAGATCCTCCTGCCGGGACAGGTCCAGGCCAAAAAGTTCGCTGATTTTGGTCAGCCGGTAAAAAAAGGTGCTTTTATGAATATGCAAAGCCTTGGCGCTTAGGGAGGCGCTCCGGTTATGTTTCAGGTAGGCGAGAAGGGTTTCTCTGTAGCTGGTGCGGTGTTCTCTGTCATATTCCTCCAGGGCTTTAATCCCCGGGTGGATGGAGGCCTTTAAAAGGGCTGTATCCTTGGTCTTGTGAATCATATGCTGCAGGTAATAGTCTCCATAGTAGAGAAAGCCCTCCGGGTCTGGAAGGAGCTTGGGAAGGGCCAGCAGCTCCTCTATTTGTCTAAAATAATGGGGACTGTCTGCAATGTCTCTAAATCCATAGCTGATCGCCGCAATCATATGGTTCATTTTCAAAAAGGTGGAGAGTCTTTCCTTTAGATAGGGAAAGGGGGGATGGCTTGCGGGAAAGAGGATGGTGATCCGGCTGCGAAACATCACCACCATGGCTCCGGGAAGCAGGGAGAGGATTTGGTCATAAAAAAAGCGGATGCCCGGTTTTTTGGCAGACTCATCCTCAAAGCGGCAGACCAAAATATGATAGCTGGCGGCAGGCTGATGGCCCAGCAAAATCAGCTGGTTGGTAAGATATTCCCTGCTTCGTTCAAACTTCCCCTCTAACAGTTCTGTTAGGAAGAATTCATATTTCACTCCGGCCTTATGGCTGTAGGTGGTGTCCTTTTGCATTTCCACAGACAGCATGCGGGTAAACATGTGGAGAATCTCAAGGTCCTTTTCTGCAAAGGGACGATGGGCATCGCACAGGCAGATATAGGCCACCACAGAGTTTCGAATCCGCACCCCTTCATAGATCCAGGAGAAGGGAGTGTGGGAGAGGGCTCTGGCCAAAAAAGGAAGGGGAGAATTATAAATGGCATCCACCACCCCTGTTTTTCTCATATCCTCTACCAAAGCTTCCTTGATGAATTTTCTCTCCCCCACCTGGTCTAAATATTCTTCCTCCTGTTTTAGAGGAATGTGACTGATCATGGAAAAGCTGGTGTCACATACGGAAAGGGGATTTCCCAAAAGGGCATAGGCTGCATTGGTGATGGCCTGGATTCCCATTCCGCTGTACAAGGCGTCAAAAAGTATCTCAAGTTCTGTTTTTCTTGGATTCATAGGCTTCGTACCTCTTTAGATGATTCGGAAATGAAAATGTTCTTTAAGTCTATCAGACAAATGTCGGAAAAAAAAGAAGAGATTCCCTTAAATATCCTTTCTTTGTTGGATGAAAAAAAATAAAAATATAGTTATATTTTTATCATGTAGTATGTATGGATTGCTCGCAAATTGAAGTATGAAGGGATTTGATGCCGGCTTCCAATTACCTCACCTTTGCCCACAGAAGCCTTAGCTATGAAACAGCTTTTTTGGAAGCCATTCATGCCATTGAGCACAGGGACAGAGTGGCAGGGCTGATTTCTGTGGGAGGCTCCACCAGAGCCTGGCAGTCCATGGCTCTGGAAGCCTTGCAGGCCACCATGTTTACCACGGATATGAAGGTGGTGGATATGCTTTTGGCCACCCGGGTTCCTGCTCCGGCCCAGTGTCTTTTAGACGACAAGCTCATGATTCGGGCAAAAAAACTGGGGGAAAATATTGTAAAGGCGGTGCAGACTCCGCCGGAGAATCGAATCTGGCTTGGAGAGGCGGATATGGGATGGTGCCCCAACTGTCATTGCAATGCCCTGGTGCTGGGAGAAATGCAGTGGGACGGACTCCATTACCCTATTGAATGCCAGGTCTGCGGTGCCGGGGGAACTCTGGAAAAAACAGGGGATCAATGGAAATTTGTGATTGCTCCCAACGGCCTGTTAAAGGACAGGACCACAGTGGAGGGAAGAGCCAGACATTTGGATGAAATCGGGGAAACCCAGGGGGGATTTTTTGCCAATCCAAAAAACCGGCAAATTGTCAGTGAACGGCTGATAAAATATAAAGAAAAAAAATTCAAGGGAATTTCGTAAGACTGGTTTTGATGGGAGGATAGAATGAAAAATTTAGAAACAGATGTTATTGTAGTAGCAGCAGGATTATCCGGGCTGGCCGCCTCCATTGCGGCTGCTGAAGGGGGAGCCAGGGTCATTGCCTTTGAAAAGTCCAATAACACTGGAGGCGCTGCCAACATGGGTATGGGCCCCCTGGGAGTCGGATCCCGGGTGCAAAGGGAGCATATGATTCCCTTAACGCCTGGAGAAGCCTTTAGAAAGCATATGTTTTTTACCCATTACCGGGTGGATGCCCGTTTGGTTCGGGATTATTATTTTAAATCCGGAGACACCATTGACTGGCTGGAGGAAATGGGTGTGGAGTTTGCCGGGGTGCAAAGGGCCTTTGGCGCACCGGAAAGCACCAGAGCCTATTCCGATGGAGAGTTTACCTGGCATGTGGTAAAGCCAGAGGGAGGGGGTGTGCCCGGTCCCAGGTCAGCCACAGCCATGACTAAGAAAATGACAGAAAGAGCCAAGGACCTGGGGGTGGAGATTTTGTTTGAGACTCCGGTACAGTCCTTGATCAAAGAAGATGATGCAGTGGTGGGGGTAATTGCAAGGGATCCCCAGGGGGAAGAGATTGTGTGCAGGGCCAAGGCTGTGATTGTGGCCACAGGAGGCTTTGGAGACAATCCTCAGATGATTCAAGAAGAAACGGGATATGAGTTTGGCAAGACCATTTTTAATTTTGCCATTCCAGGGATGAAGGGAGAGGGGCTGAAAATGTGCTGGGCTGCAGGAGCAGGTAAGGAACAGCCCATTATGGAATTGATGTATCAGCTGCCGGACAATATGAATCACTTTATTCTGGACGGAGCCTTCCGTCAGCCCTGTTTGTGGGTGAATAGAAATGGCGCCCGTTTTATGCCTGAGGATCAGATTGCCAACACCACCTTTACGGGAAATGCCATTTCAGTGCAGCCGGGATCGGTGGCCTATGCGATTTTTGACAGCAGACTCTTAAAGAAATACAAGAAAAAAGGCCCGGATATCATGTCCCATGTGCATCCCCATGATCTGTACAGCCAGTTTGATGAGCAGTGGGAACGGGATCTGGCTGCAGGCTATGAACCCATTGCCCAGGGAGATACCATTGAGGAGCTGGCAGAAAAAATGGGCATTGATGTGGAAGGTCTGGTGAACCAGGTGGAAGAGTACAATGAAATGTGTGACCAGGGATACGATGAAATCTTTGAAAAGGATAGATCCTATATGACGCCCATTGAGAAGGCACCCTTTTATATCTGCCGCATGAATGTGGGGGCCTATGGTTCTTTGGGAGGGGTGCGCATCAACCACAAGACCCAGGTGCTGGATGAAAGATCCAAGGTCATTCCCGGACTGTACTGTGTGGGAACCGATGCCTGTAATATTTTTGGAGACAGCTATCCCTTTACCCTTTCAGGAAATACCATGGGATTTTGCTTAAACTCCGGCAGGATTGCAGGGGAAAATGCCGCCGCCCAGTGCGAAGAGGCATTTGAATTCTAAGGATATTAAAAATGCCGGGGGTACCCGGCAGCACAACAAGTATCAATGTCTGCAGCATTTTGCTGCAGGGCAGCCTGGGTGCTGCCAAGAGGAAATGGAAATGAAGATCACAATTGATGACAGGGAGATTGAGGTCAGGGAGGGGCAGTCCATTTTAAAGGCTGCTTTGGAGGTCGGTGTGTTTATTCCCCATCTTTGCAGCCACCCGGACTTAGAGGCCAAGGGTGGATGCAGACTTTGTTCCGTGGAGATAGAGGGTATGGCAGAAGCTGTACCCTCTTGTCTCACGGAGGCAAAGGAGGGCATGAATATCCATATTCACAGGGAGAAGTCGGACAAGATACGAAAGGATGCCATGGAGCTCATACTGGCAACCCATCCGGCGGAATGCACCGGCTGCCCCAAGTTTGGAAAATGCGAGCTGCAGTCATTGTACCAGTATCTGGGGGTAAGCCCCGACAGATGGAGAAAGAAATCCAGGGCACTGCCCAATGATGATTCCAATCCATTGATTTCCCATTTGTTTACCCGGTGCATCCGCTGCGGAAGGTGCATCAGGGCCTGCCATGATCTGCGGGGAGTGGGGGTTCTGGACTATATAAAAACCGATGTGGGAATCCATGCCGGGGTTCCCGAGGGGAAGCAGCTCAAGGAGGCGGATTGCCGGTTTTGCGGGGCCTGCATTGAGGTCTGCCCCACCGGTTCCATTATGGATCAGGTAAAAATCATGCAGGATACCCGGGTCTATGCAGACAATGTGGTGCCCTGCAGAGGAGCCTGTCCTGCTCATATTGATATTCCCAGGTATATCCGCTATATCAAAGCCGGGGATTTTTCCAAGGCTGCCGCTGTGGTGCGGGAGAAGGTACCCTTCCCAGAGGTGCTGGGTTCTGTTTGCAGCCATGTGTGTGAGAGCCAGTGTAAAAGAGGTGAATTGGGAGATCCCATATCTATTTGTAAATTAAAACGGGCGGCAGCGGTGCATGATGACGGTGCCTGGAAGAAACGAGTGCGAAAAGCGGCTGACACCGGGAAAAAAGCAGCTGTGGTGGGGGCAGGACCGGCAGGACTGACGGCGGCACTCTACCTTGCCAAAAAAGGCCATAGAGTCAGTGTATTTGAAAAAAATCCCCAGGCTGGAGGACAGCTGCGTTATGGCATTCCAGGCTACCGGCTGCCGGATGCGGTGATTGAAAAAGAGGTGGAGGAGATTGTCCAGGCCGGGGTTCAGCTTTATCTAAAGCAGGGGGTGGAAAGTCCCCAGGAGCTTTTATCCCAGGGGTATGATGCCCTTCTTTTTGCCACAGGAACCCATGCCGGCGTGAAGCTTCCCATAGAGGGAAGAGATTTACCCGGGGTATATGTGAATACCGAATTTTTAAAGGATGCCAGAGAAAAGGGGGCCCTTCCCATGGGAGACCGGGTAGTGGTTTTGGGGGGCGGCAATGTGGCCTATGACTGTGCCAGGACTGCCCTGCGCCGGGGAGCAAAAACCGTGCATATTGTCTGTCTGGAAAAGGGGGATGCCATGACGGCCTCCAAGGAAGAAATTACAGAGGGTCAGGAGGAAGGCGTTCTGCTGCATGACGGTTATTCCTTTTTGCGGATCATAGGAGAAGACAAAGCCCAGGGAGTGGAAATCCAGGCTGTGGAGAAATTTTATTTTGATGAAAATAGAAAAGCAGTGCTGGAGCTGGTGGAGCATTCCCAGGAGATTTTACCGGCGGACCAGGTGATTTTTGCGGTGGGACAAAGGCCGGAGGGGACGGAGGCCTTTGGGGTGGAATTAACCCATGGGTCCTATGTCAAAACCACAGAGGGCGGAAAAACCAGCCGGGAGGGGATTTTTGCTGCCGGGGATGTGGTGACGGGAACCAGATCCG
>CALISX010000563.1 GCA_938041725.1 uncultured Lachnoanaerobaculum sp. | reverse complement strand
AAGCGGAATCTGCATGGACGATAAAGGACAGAGCATCCACTTCTTCTTTATTGATCAGGATATCCAGCTTCACCAGCTTGGAGGGAACATACCCCTTTAAATCATAATCCAAGGAGGCATATCCTCTGGAACGAGATTTCAGGGCATCAAAGAAATCATAAATAATCTCATTTAAGGGCAGATCATATTTTAACATGGCCCGGTTTTCTTCAATGTACTCCATGCCCAGATAAATCCCCCGTCTTTCCTGGCACAGGTTCATGATGGCTCCCACAAATTCCTTGGTGACCATAATCTCCGCGGATACCAAAGGCTCCTCCATATGCTCAATCTCAGAGGGATCCGGAAGATTGGAGGGGTTGGTAAGGGCAATCTCCTCTCCGTCGGTTTTAAATACCTTGTATACCACCCCGGGGGCTGTGGTCACCAAGTCCAGGTTGTACTCCCGCTCCAGCCGCTCCTGGATCACCTCCAGATGCAAAAGGCCTAAAAAACCGCAGCGAAATCCAAAGCCCAGAGCCAAAGAAGTTTCCGGCTCATAGAAAAGGGATGCATCGTTTAGCTGCAGCTTTTCCAGGGCATCCCGCAAATCATTGTACTTGGCTCCGTCTGCAGGATACAATCCACAGTATACCATGGGGGTAACCTTCTTATAACCGGGCAGGGCCTCCCTGCAGGGATTGTTCTCCAAAGTAACCGTATCTCCCACCTGGGTATCCCGGACATTTTTAATACTGGCGGTGATATAACCCACCATCCCTGCGGATAATTCCTCACAGGGAATAAACTGTCCGGCACCAAAGTATCCCACCTCCACCACCTCTTCTACGGCTGCGGTGGCCATCATCCGGATCCGGTCTCCCTTTTTAACAGTTCCCTCCTTAATCCGCACAAAGACAATCACCCCCTTATAGGGGTCATAAATGGAATCAAAAATCAAAGCAGCCAGGGGAGCATGGGCATTCCCCTGGGGGGCTGGAATCTTACGGACAATGGCGTCCAGCACCTCTTCAATGTTCAAGCCCATTTTGGCAGAAATTTTCGGGGCGTCATGGGCTTCAATGCCAATCACATCCTCAATTTCCATTTCTACCTTTTGGGGATCTGCACTGGGCAGGTCCACCTTGTTAATCACAGGAATCACCTCCAGGTTATGATCCAGGGCCAAATATACATTGGCCAGGGTCTGGGCTTCAATCCCCTGGGCCGCATCCACCACCAGCACCGCCCCGTCACAGGCTGCCAGGGACCGGGATACCTCATAATTAAAATCCACATGCCCCGGGGTATCAATCAGGTTAAAAATATACTCTTCCCCCTTTGGTGTCTTATATACGGTGCGCACCGCCTGGCTTTTAATGGTAATCCCCCGCTCCCGTTCCAAATCCATATTGTCCAAGATCTGATCCTGCATTTCCCGCAGGGTGAGAAGACCGGTTTTTTCAATGATCCGGTCGGCCAAAGTGGACTTTCCATGATCAATATGGGCGATAATGCAAAAATTTCTAATTTTACTTTGATCTACACTTGACATCTTTTCCTACCTGTAGCAGCACTTCGCTGTGCCGACTTATATTTATTGTGACGCCGGGCCCGCCGGCACGGGGGACTGTAAACTTCCATGCCGGGAGCCGGCAATGCCATACATATAAGTCTACGCTGAAATCCTGCAGGAAGTATACCATTTTTGCGGCTGTGTATCAATATTCTAGTTGACAACCCCCATTCCATAGCCTAAAATAATCGGGTATGTTTACATTGAACTGTCCGTGTCCAGA
>CALISX010000562.1 GCA_938041725.1 uncultured Lachnoanaerobaculum sp. | reverse complement strand
GCCTTTGCCTTCCCGGGATCAACAGCTCCTGAAGCTCTTTTCTATAGTCCCTGTAATAGGGATTGTCCTTTTTATGCTGCTCCATCTCCACCTCCCAACACCTGCCTTTTTGTTAGGTCAGATATACCTTTGAGCCCCTGGTAACCGCTTTATCAGAAATTTCCATCTCGGTTCCATCCTGGCTTAGTTGAATATTATTCCGGGCTATCACTTTGATGCCAGAGGACTTGCTTTCCAAATCTATTTCAAAGTCCGCATCCATTACCAATGTTCCTCTGCTTTTTATATAGATCCCCTCATCGTCTATTAATTCGATGCTCGTTCCTTGATTATTGGTAATGACGATGCTTTCCGGTGTTAACCGAATTTCTTTTCCCTCTTTGTTTTTGAAAAACTTAATTTCCGGATGATCTCTCCCTCCCTGCGCCCCGACGTGAACCGCATTTTGTACATAGGCATGACTTTCTCTGCTGTCCGGGAATTTGACCATTACCCGGTCTCCGATCTCCGGCATACAATACCATCCGCCTCCATCCGGACTGGAATAGATGGTGGCATATCCTAACAAGCTCTGTCCGCTATTTTCATTCTCATCCTCATCCAGCGCTACGCTTACCAATTCCTCCTCCACACCGGTTATATGTCCAAATACCACTGCACCGCTTATCTTGGGATTTTCATAGGGAATCCCCTTGAAATCCCCCTTTCTAGCCAGCAGATATTCATGCACAACCTCATTGTGCTTCCACTCAGATTTTCTGCTGATAATCTCCAACCCTTCCCCGTTAAATATCACCTTATCCCCGATATCATAGATCTCTCTTAATACCAGTTTGTATGCCAGACCTTCCCACGGAATTCCTAAATATTCCTCATCGATGGTACCGAATTCATAATATTCACTCCGGATCTCTCCTACATCCCTCCCGTTTGGGACCCCCACAAAGAATCTGACACCCTCTGTCATATAATCCGGATATATTACGGTTTCTATGTTCCCGGCAAGCCTCTTTACATACTCCCAGTCATTCTCATGATATTGACAGGAAAATCCCTTTAAAGCTCCCTTTGTTTCGGTAGCTATGATAAAAGCTCCCTTATTGTATCCCTGTGAAATCAATCCCAGTATCTCCCCATAGGAGGTACTGTCCTTTTGAAAGGTTCTGAAATGCTCTTTTGCCTCCATCCTTATGCTTTGGCTGATAATTTCCAAACGCAATTCATGAACATCCCCATTGCTTTGCACATCACATCCCTTTACAATGCCGCAAAACAACAGCGCCTTTGTATCTTCCTCCGTTTGGGCAACCACACTTACTGGTTTTCCCACACGTTCCAGGCATTGCTCTCTGTTTTCTCTTCTGATATTTCCTTTCACAAATACCGTTCCATGCCGATTTGGCACCAACGTGCTTTGGTAATCCATGATATTGATAAAATCAAAACCTTCCACATACAGCAAATCAGCTCTCATGCGTCCTCCCTTTCTATACCTGCCTGCAAACATGTTGTGGAACTTTAGTCAGCCCACTCCCACCTATGAACACTGCCTGCAAAATCTATATACATAAACCTTCCCCTGCCAAAGGAAAGAATATCTCCATTGTTTAATTCCATTACCCTGTACTGGGCCGTATCATTTACCCTTACAAACCCCATACTCTCTTCCCCTAGCAGCAGCGCCTTTCCCGCCCTGGCATCAAACGCCACAACCAGATGGTTTTTCTCCCGGATCTCTTCATCCCCCAGAATCTGCACCATCATGGTGTCATGGGTGCCTACATAATTTTTTCCCTCCACCAGGGGCCAGGATTTCCCCTGTCTTTCCCCCTCAATACATACCAGCCAGCCGCATACCGGAAATTCCTCTGCAAAATCCATTCCTTTTTCCATTCTTCGCTTTGCCAGCTTTTCCTCTTCACGAATCATTCCTCGTTTTAACAATCTGTACTTCTGTAACTTCCCTTCT
>CALISX010000561.1 GCA_938041725.1 uncultured Lachnoanaerobaculum sp. | reverse complement strand
GCTGATGTTACCTTTGTGGGAACCTGGGTCTTTAATGAACCATCAGACAATGGAGGCTCCAGTGGAGGCAGGAGCTCCGGTGGCGGTAGGAGTTCCGGTGGCGGCAGAAGTGCTACTGAGTCCACCCGTCCCACTGACCCTACCCGCCCCACAGATCCCAGCTCTCCCAGCAAGCCGTCTCCCAGCACACCGGATCCTTCAAGTCCTGCTCCGGTTCCGTCCACAGAGGCTTCGTCGAATAAAGGATCCAAGGGACGTTTCCAGGTGCCAAAGACTTCAGACACTGCTCAGATTCTTCTGTATGTAGCCTTAGCAGGCGGTTCCCTGCTGGGTGCAACATGGGCCTTTCGCAAAAAGAAAGGGCAAAAAGACAGCTGAATAAAAAGAAAGCCCCAAAAATAACAGAAAGAGAATCTTAATAAACGGTCCGTTGATTGTAAGGATCTTAGGAAAACCGATAGTTGTATTACGGAGATGTAAGAAATATTCAATTTTTTGGAATTGTGTATTTTTCTTGGGATGCCCCCTGAGTTTATAGACTCAGGGGGTATTTTGTATGGAATGGCAGGTAATAAACAGGAATGAATCCTGCTTGTTTATGAAATGTTTCCAAGCCTTCGTCGAAAGGATTGTGTTATAAGTATAAATTAAATTGGAAAAAATATTACATTCCAATGTAGTATTTATGTATTCTTCTTTACACTTGTTTCTAAAAGATTGAATTTTTATTTATTCGTATGTATATTCATATTCGTAATCAATGCGGTTGCAAAGGGAGGGAGTAATCGAGTTTTACCGCTTACCCATAAGGGATTCACCCATGGGTGTGGCCGCAGATAAAAAAGTTTCACCAGGAGGGAGCATGCGTTTATTTAATTATTTACCAAAGAAAACAGGCCGTAAAATCATGGCTTTTGCGGTAACAGGCATTTTAATAGGTGCCAATGGAAGTGTTATGACAGCTCTGGCCGATCCGGCTACTGCATCCAATGCCAGTTATACAGTGCGTTATCAGTTTGTCAGCGGAAGCGCAGGAGAGGGACTGCCTCAGGAGGTGCTGGCTAAGCTTCCAGCCTCTACTGTGCAGGCCAACAATACTTCTGTGTCTGCCCCGGCGTTGACAGATACGATTGTAAAGGTGCAAAATGGAAGCTGGATTTTAAGCAAATGGGAGCCCCAGACAGCTAAAATCGATGGCGGCGACGTTACCTTTGTGGGAACCTGGATCTTTAATGAGACCTCCGACAGAGGAAGTTCAGGCGGCGGCGGCGGATCCATTTCCAGGGGATCCAGAAGCAGTGCTGACCCCATTCACTCCACCGGTTCCGGATCTCCCAGTACACCGGCTCCCAGTACACCGGCTCCCAGCACGCCGGCTCCCAGTGCTCCGGCTCCTGCTCCGGCACCAGTTCAGCAGCCTGCTCCTGCACCGGTTTCGGCTCCTGCCGCAGCATCCAAGGGACGCTTCCAGGTGCCAAAGACCGAGGACAAGGCTCCGGTTCTTATGTATGCAGCCTTAACAGGCAGTTCCTTACTGGGTGCAGCCTGGGCCTTTCGCAAGAAGAAAGCCTGAAAAAAATAGTTGAACAAAAACATCCCCTTTTGGGGATGTTTTTTATCTCATACATTGATAAGGAAATAACAAAACCCCTTTCTCTTTTTGTAGGAATCGTGTAAAATGTATACAGATCTATAAAACAGGGATTCCCCTTCCCCGGGAACTATTTTGGGAATACGGATGCCGTTTTCTAAGGACTATGGAACAGGGGAGGGAGCAGTAGGAGGAAAAGTGAGAGGAGTAGAAACCAGGATTCAGGAGATCCGTCATAGAATTTTCAGGGAAGTGGCTCGTATGGCGTATCATACGGAATGGCCCATTGACAAAAGGATTGAAGAGCTGCCCTATAAGATTATCCCCGGAGAGGTGGGAAATTTTAGAAACGATGTGTTCTTGGAGAGGGCGATTGTGGGAGAAAGGCTGCGGCTGGCCATGGGACTGCCCTATAGAAGCGCTGCCCATCATGCACCGCTTTCAGAAAACATTGAGGCAGCAGATGTGGCAGAAACCTATTATACGCCTCCCCTGATTAATATTATTAAATTTGCCTGTCATGGCTGTGTGGAAAAAAGAATATTTGTGACCAATGGCTGCCAGGGATGTTTGGCCCATCCTTGTGTGGAGGTTTGCCCCACTGGCGCAGTGAGCATTGACAGAAACGACGGGTTATCCCACATCAATCAGGAAAAATGCATCAAATGCGGAAGATGTGCAGCGGTATGCGAGTATAAAGCTATTATTATCCAGGAAAGGCCCTGTGCCAGAGCCTGCGGTGTGGATGCCATTTCCTCCGATGAGAACGGAAAGGCAGATATTGATTACAAGAAATGCGTTTCCTGCGGACAGTGTCTGGTAAACTGTCCCTTTGGAGCCATTTCTGATAAATCTCAGATTTTTCAGACCATCCGGGCCATCCAATCAGGGGAGAGGGTGTATGCCGCCATTGCCCCTGCTTTTGTGGGACAGTTTGGTCCCAAGGTAACTCCGGGAAAGCTGCGGGCCGCCATGAAGGCGCTGGGCTTTGCAGATGTTTTTGAGGTGGCCATTGGTGCAGATCTTTGTGCCACCCAGGAGGCCCAGGACTTTTTAGAGGAGGTACCGGAGAAGCTTCCCTTTATGGGAACCTCCTGCTGTCCCTCCTGGTCTTTAATGGCAAAAAGAATGTTTCCAGACCATGCGGAGTGTATTTCCATGGCCTTGACCCCCATGACCTTAACAGCCAGATTGATTAAGAAAACCCATCCTGGCAGCAAGGTGGTATTTATCGGTCCCTGCTCTGCTAAAAAGCTGGAGGCCATGTGGACCGGGGTACGCTCCGAGGTGGACTTTGTGCTGACCTTTGAGGAAATGAGCGGCGTTTTTGACGCCAAGCATATTGATGTGGTAAACATGGAGGAGGATCCCAATGGCGTCAGCGATGCCTCCACCGATGGCAGAAACTTTGCTGTATCCGGCGGTGTGGCCAAGGCTGTGGTGGGGGTCATCAAAAAGATGCATCCCGACATGGAGGTGAAGGTTTCCAATGCGGAAGGACTGGCGGAGTGCCGGAAAATGATGACCATGGCAAAAGCCGGCAAGTTCCCGGGATATCTTTTGGAGGGTATGGCCTGCCCCGGAGGCTGTGTGGCAGGGCCCGGCACCATGCAGAATATTAAAAAGTCCCAGATGGCGGTTAACACTTATGCAACCAAGGCAGGGCATAGGGTAGCCACTGACACAGACTTTGTTAAGGAGCTGGATAAGCTGATTGATTAAATTATGTTAGCACTCTTTTTGAAAGAGTGCTAATTTTTTATTGACAATTCTTTCTTTCCATATATACTTATAGGTATGAATTTTCCTCCCGGGAAGGAGGAAGGAGAATTATGAAAAGAGAAAGAGGTATTGTATGACTGAAAAAAGAGGGAATTTATCCATTCATAGTGAGAATATATTTCCAATTATTAAAAAATGGCTGTATTCTGACCATGATATATTTTTAAGAGAAATGGTTTCCAATGCTACAGACGCCATTACCAAGCTGAAAAAGCTGCGTCTGGCAGGGGAATTCACCCCGGAGGAAGGGGAAAAATTTGCCATCCGCATTGCCGTAAGTCCCAAGGAAAAGACCATCCGGATTTCGGATAATGGCATCGGTATGACAGCCCAGGAGGTGGAAAAGTATATTAATCAAATTGCCTTTTCCGGAGCCAGGGATTTTATTGAAAAATATAAGGATAAGGCCAATGAGGAGCAAATCATCGGTCATTTCGGACTGGGCTTTTATTCCGCCTTTATGGTGGCGGACAAGGTGGCCATTGACACCCTTTCCTATGGGGCCGGAGAGGAGCCGGTGCACTGGGAAAGCGAGGGAGGACTGGAGTATGCCATGTCCGTCGGCGACAGAAGGGAACGGGGCACCACCATTACCCTGTATTTAAATGAAAACTGCTATGAATTCGCCAATGAATTCCGGGTAAGGGAAGTATTAAATAAATACTGTGCCTTTATGCCGGAGGAGATCTTTTTGCGGGATACAGACGGGGAAGAGGCAGTGGAAATTATTGACAAGGAGGAGGTAAAGGAGGGGGATACGGTTTTGGAAACCATTCTGGAACCGGCCAAAACCGAGGAAAAGACTGGGGAGGACGGTACCAAGGAGACGGTGGAGATAGAACCTGCCAGGGAAAAGGTTAAGATTAAAAAACGTCCTGTGGCGGTAAATGATACCCATCCCCTTTGGACCAGGCATCCCAATGAATGCACCGATGAGGAGTATAAGGCCTTTTACAGAAAAGTGTTCCAGGACTATAAGGAACCCCTTTTCTGGATTCACTTAAATATGGACTATCCCTTTCATTTACAGGGAATTTTATACTTCCCCAAAATCAATACGGAGTATGACTCTTTGGAGGGCACCATTAAGCTGTACAATAATCAGGTGTTTATTGCCGACAATATCAAAGAGGTTATACCGGAGTTTTTAATGCTGTTAAAGGGTGTGATTGACAGTGCAGACATTCCCTTGAATGTATCCCGTTCTGCCCTGCAAAATGACGGATCTGTGAAAAAGATTTCTGAATACATTGCCAAGAAGGTGGCAGATAAGCTGTCCGGACTGTGCAAAACAGATCGGGAAAACTATGAAAAATACTGGGATGATATTGCCCCCTTTATTAAGTATGGGTATTTAAGGGATGAGAAATTTGCAGGAAAAATCGAGGATTATATTTTATTTAAGGATATTTACGAAAAATATGAGACTCTAAAGGAGCTTACCAACAGGGAAAAGGAAGCGTCCCAGCCTGAAAAGGGAGAGGAGGATGCACCGGCGGATGCCTCTGTAAAGGAAGAGAGGGAGGATAAGAAAACCAAGACAAAAATCTTTTATGTAACAGATGTGAAGGAGCAAAGCCAGTATATTTCCATGTTTAAGGAAAATCAGAAAAACGCAGTGGTGATGCCCCATACCATTGACACCCCCTTTATTGCTGCTGTTGAGAGCAAGCATGACAATCTGCAGTTTTTGCGGATTGATGCGGATGTAACAGAAGAAATGGCAGAGGAAACCGGGGAGGAGACCAAAAAACAGCGGGAGGATTTGGCTGCAAAGGTGAAGGAAACCCTGGCGCTGCCTTCTCTGCAGGTTACGGTAATGCCCCTGAAAAATTCTGACATTGCCTCTGTGATAACTGTTTCTGAGGAGAGCCGCAGAATGCAGGAAATGATGAAGCAGTACGGTATGATGGGAATGGATCCTGCCATGTTTGGAGGAAATCAGGAGACCTTGGTATTAAATGCGTCCCATCCCCTGGTGGAGCTTTTGATGAAGGAGCCGGAGCATAAAAGCTGGAGAGAGATTGCACAGCAGCTGTATGATCTGGCCAGCCTGGCCCATGGCTCCCTGTCTCCGGAGAGAATGGCTGCTTTTATCCGCAGAACCAATGAGATTATGGCCTTGCTGTAATGATTGACTTTATATTGTCCCCTCCGTATAATGATATGTAGTTTTAAAAACTATATATCATAGGACTATGGGAGTTAAATTATGACCTATAAATTAATCGGAGACAGCTGCTGTGATCCGGATGAACAGCTTAAAAAGGATCCCCATTACTGTAATGTGCCTTTGATCCTGGAACTTGGTGATTACCAGGTGGTGGATGATTATAATTTTAACCAGGTTGATTTTATAAATAGAATGGCGGCTTCTCCTATTGGGCCCAAAAGCGCCTGTCCCTCCCCCCAGGCTT
>CALISX010000560.1 GCA_938041725.1 uncultured Lachnoanaerobaculum sp. | reverse complement strand
AATACGGTGATACTGGAAATCCGCATGTATGGAGCAGGTGTAATCAGATAAGAAGAACTAAAAATAGAGGGGATGTGAGTAAAGGTGAATAATCCCGGAGAACGGCGAATATTAAGGATTCTTAGAGATTGTGTGCAATAGGATTTAATTCTTTCTGTCTGATAAGGAGAAGAAAACATTCTATAGCGCACAATGAAAGTTTAATGGTAGAGTGAGAATGTTAAATAGGCTTTAAAACCGCTTAAACTAAGGGTTTAGAGCCTGTTTTAAGTTGAGAAAAAAGCTAATACATTGCCAACAATAAAATAGCAGACTGAGAAACTAAACGGCATTTTAAATCCTTATAGTTTCGCAGTCCTAAAAAGTCAGTAGTATCAATGGTTTAAAAGATATTAATTGCGCACTATCAAAAAAACAGGATAAGAAGAGCTAGATAAGATCATTAATAGATATATTAGTGTTATGCATAAAAAGAATATTTATGCATAACAAAACCTATTTATTAATGAAGTTATGGTATCGTTCTTCTTGCTCATCTGTGAGAATAACTTTTCCCACTATACGAAAGGTATTTTGATACTTTTTTAAAGGATAAGTTAAAGGGTTAAAAGCATCGTTAAAGGACGTTAAAATAACGGTCTTATTTTTATAATCGTATTTAAAAACTTTGCAGGTAGTCTCTCCATCTATATCAAAAATTCCAATATTTCCATTATCAAGGGCAGTTACAGATTGTATAAAGATAGTTTCGCTATCATGAATGACCGGCTCCATACTTTTTCCCTTTGCTACTGTGGCAAAATTTACTTTATGGGATGGGGCAAGCACCTGGTCTAAATATTCTTCTACCAATGTGATAGGGATCCCAGCTGCCACTTTTCCCAGCAGTGGTACTTTTTTCTTTTTTTTATATTCATTAGATCCGTCCTGAAAAAGTTTGGTAGGGTGGTTATCATCATTAGGATCCGTATGGTTACTAACTTGTAATGTTGCAATTTCCAGAAATGACTCTAATTTCCTTTTGTTTTCAGTAGATAAGGATTCATATTGTTGTAGGATAGGGTGTTTGGCTGGTTCCACACCGGCCTCTCCAGTGGCTAACCATTCTAAAGAAACATCCAAATAGTGTGCCACAGCTACTACTTTAGATATAGATGGCTCAGATTGGTTCCATCTGTAAATTGCTTTATTTGAAATGCCTAAGTCTCTTTCTATATCTGCTATAGATATCCCCTTTGATTGAGCAACTTCTTTTATTCTATCCAATATACTCATAATAATTATTCTCCCAACCCAGTTGTAAATTTACAACCAATACAGAACAAAACAATTGACTAGTTGAAAATATTCAACTATAATATTGGTGTGGGTAAAAAATATCCCACTGCGGATTATAACAGGTTTATTTGTTACCCACAATAATTTAGAAGGAGGATTTATGGCAGATTGCAGCTATGGAAAAGTCATTAAGAAAAAGTTAATTGATAAGGGATTAACTCAAACAGAATTAGCAATTTCCTTGGGATGTAGTAGACAGTATTTAAACAGGATTGTAAGTGGGAATAGGGGGGCGGGGAAATATAAGAAAGAAATAGATAGACTATTAGGTATAAACTGAGAGCCCACAGCTTTGGGGAAGCATATGGGCTCAAGTAAATAATGGAACTTTATATTAACATGTTTAATACGGTTTTTGCAAGAGAAAGAAAGGACATTTGATGGAAGATATTCTTGCAAGTGTAAAAATAACTACATCAGAGTATGCCAAACTTAGAGGATGTTCTGAACAGTATATCAGAAGATTATGTGATAAAGGAAAGATAAGAACAGAGAGGAAAACGAAGTCAAAAGGTGGGGGGAATTCCGGAGTGTCATATATGATTCCGCTTACATCCCTTTCAGATCGGGAAGTGAAGCGGTATTTAAAGAAGCACTCTAAGGATGAAATTTTCCAGGCAGCAGCTGCGGATCCGGAAGAGCAAGAGAAAATCATTGACTTGACATATGAAACCTTGACGGCCCGGCAGAGGGAGGAATTGAATCTTAAGAATCGAATCCTGGCAGGATGGAAGAGCTACCGGCAGGAAGAGAGAAAGAAAGGGATCCCGCTGGCAGATGCAGATGCAGCATATGTGCGGATCGTGATGCTTCAGTATCCAGAGATGGCTTTTTCAAAGGCCACACTTTTTAGATGGGATAAGGTCCAAAAAGATCATGGAGAGCTGGCAATACTTGATGGCAGAGGCCGACATGGTCACCACGCTAAGAAGATGACGCCGGAGCTGTTTGATATCTTCCAGTACTACTATCTGGATGAGAGTCGAAAAAGTGCCTCCATGTGTGTAACGCTGACAAAGCTGGAGGCAAAGAAGAGAGGGCTGGATACATCCAAGGAGGCTTTTCCAACGGATCGGGCCTTTGTCAGGTGGATCGGCACCATCAAGGAGCCGGTGCTGATGTACTTTAGATATGGGGAAAAGGCAATGAAGGATAAATGCCTCCCCTACATCCATAGATCATATACGGATCTGCAGGCCAATGATATATGGGTATCGGATAACCATACCTTTGATATTATCGTGGCCAAGGATGAAAAGCCTTTGAGAGTCTATCTGACAGCCTTCTTAGATGTAAGAAGCAGGAAATTTGTGGGACACTATGTAACACTGAATCCCAGTGCGGATGCAACGCTGTATGCTTTGCGCCGGGGAATTGAGCGGTACGGGACCCCAAAAAGAATTTTGACGGACAACGGCAGGGAATTTTTGACTATCGACATAGGAGGCCGTGGTTTTAGAAAAAAGTCAAAGGAGCAGGATCCGCAAACCATCATGGAGCGCCTTGGGATTGATTTTAAGACTGCAATGGTAAAGAACGCCAGGGCAAAGATCATTGAACGGAGTTTCTTAACGGTGAAGGAGGAGTTTTCCAAGCTCTTTTCCACCTATACAGGAGGGAATGTAGTAGAACGTCCGGAGAGGTTAAAAAACATTGTGAAGGATGTAAACAACATCACGGTGCTGGAAGACTTTGAAACCTTTGTTACACAGTACCTGGAAGGCTGGTATAACTACCGGAAACATACCGGCTTTGGCATGAACGGACAAACACCAAACGAGGTTTACAAAAGGACGCTTGTGGAGATCCGGAAGGCTTCCAAGGAAGTCCTTGATATCATGCTGCTGCGATCCACCAGGCTGCAAAAGGTGACAAGAGCCGGGGTGAAGCTAAGCTTTTATGGAGAAGAGGTTTACTTTTGCAATGAAGAGCTTTTAATGAATCACCAGGGGGAACAGGTTTTTGTCCGGTACAATCCCAGGGATCTGGCAAGTGTTCGGGTATACGATTCAGAAGATCGGTATATCCTGACAGCTGAGCAGGACAAGGGGCTTTCCTACATGGCCTCCAAGGAAGAGATTGCTGCCAAGATGAAGGAGCAGCGGACGTTTGGAAGAATGGTGAAGGCCTATAAGAAAGAGCGTGGAATTAAGGGAACAAAGGCGCTGGAGCTTATGATGGAGGCTGCTGCCAAAAACATGGGCCCAGGGGAGCAGCTGGATCCGGATATTATTGAGATCATGCGTAATCCAGATGCAGAATTTAATGAGAGAGAGATTGCAAAGGCCGTGGGGGATGATTTGGATTGGGGAAAAGCCAATGAAAAGATTCGGCTGCTGCAAAGAAAGGAAAGTGAATAATGGAGGAAAGAATAGAGGGAACCGCCGGGAAAGAGGAAAGACCCGGTATGGGAGAAAAAGAAGCCATTGAGGTGCTTAAGAGATACCGGGATGAATCCGGCAAAAGTCAAAGTGCTATCGCCAGGGAGCTGGGAGTGAGTGCTGCTGCCATATCAAGCTTTTTAAGCGGGAGCTATAAGGCACCCCATACCCTGATCCCAAAGATTGAGGCTTTACTTTCCAACGCAGAGAGCAAGTCCCTGGCTCCAAAAGCCCCTGGCTTTGCTTTGACGGGGATCAGTAAGAGGGTGATGGATGCCATAGAATACTGCCACCTGCAGGGGAAGATTGGAGTGATTTATGGGGATGCCGGGATTGGTAAAACCATGGCCATCAGAGAGTATGTCAGAGAGAATCCCATGAGCATTTATATTACAATCTCCCCGGCCTTTGCCACTATGAGCGGCGTCAATGATTTGCTTAGTGAGGCGGTGGGAGTAAGGGAAAAGAATTCCAGGCGGATCTACATGGAGCTAATTTCCAGACTAAAGGATTCCGGTCGGGTGATCATCATTGATGAAGCCCAGCACCTGACCAAGAAGACCCTGGAGCATCTGAGAAGTATTGCAGATGAGTCCGGTGTGGGGGTATGCCTGGTAGGAAATGAAGAGGTGTATACAAGGCTTAAGGGTAGCGGTAAAGCAGATTTTGCCCAGATTTTCTCCCGGATCGCAAGAAGGGAGCCGGTTTTTCTCAGCAATGTAAAGCGGCTGGACATTGAAAAAATTTTCTTTGAGTCCCATCTGGATGAGGAAACCATAGATTTTCTTTTTAAGATTGCCGGAACCAAGTATGGGATCCGGGGAGCAGTGAATGTATATGTGGCAGCGGTTGCTCTCTTTGATGCAGTGGATGCAGCTGCTGTGGTAAGAGTAGCAAAGCAAATGAATATTGGCTAAGGTCAGGAGGGAAAGATGGTAAAGCGGATTGTGATTGATTTTGAAACGTACTCCAGAAGGACAAATGTGGCGGATCGGATTGTAGAAAATGCCATGAAGCAGCTGAGAAGGGATGGCTGCGGTGTAAAGTCGGTAAATGTGGGCATCTGCCCGGAGCCCTGTTTTGATATGGAGGAAGAGGATGTTTAGGGAAAGGGAGGAGCAAAAATTTCAGAAAGTAATCAGGAAGTATATGAAAGAACAAAAGAAAAAAGCAGAGAAGATGTGGAAGGAAATAGAGGAGGCTATGCCTCCCCATCCTCCTCTGGAAGATCCGGAATTTCAGAAGGGCCAATATCAATCCCCTGAAGCAGTAGTTCTTTTCGTAAAAGTTCATGGTAGGCGTGTAGAGCTGTCCATACAGATACTGTAAGGACTTGATGCATATTTTTGGCATAAAAGAAGCTTAAAAAAAGATCAAGGCGTTGTGATCGTTTTTCCTGTTTTTGTTCGTAGGTTACAAAATCTGGGAAATCCTCCAAATAGATTAGCAACGTTCGTTCAAGTGATTCATCTATCTCATGCAGTAGGTGATAAAAGTCCATAAAGTTATCCTTTCTTTATTTTTTACTAAGCATAGAGGAAAGAAAGGGGAAAAACAATAGAATTCAAAGAAATAGGAGGAAAGTCATGTATCAGAAGGACTTGGAAGATAAAGCAGTGGCCGGGGTGGCACTTGGAAAGATGGAACTGCCGGATCTGATTGATTTTGCCCTGGCAAAGCAGAAAAAGATGGATTTTGCAAAGTCGGAGTTGGAGGCAATTAACAGCGAAATCCAGCAAAGGGCGGTTGCTTTCCAGGAAAACAGACATATAAAGTTTACTGAATGGTACGGATCCGGGAAAGGATCCGTAGCCGTTACTATGGCCAGCAAAATGACCATAGACAGCTTTACAAAGCTGAAAGCGGTTCTGGGGCAGGAACTGACCAGGGAAAAGGTGAGAATCAAAGAGGCAGAAACCAAGTATGAGCTGGCCGGGGATTTCAAGCAGGCAGTGATTGCACTGCTGCTTGGGGATTATGACAGCACTATGGAGGTCGGGACTGTGATTGACCATGCCGGATGGTGCGCCGATTGCCCTGATAAAAAAACTTTGATTCTGAAAAAGCTTAAGGGGGATTATAAACAGGATAAAAAAACCGTTCTGGCAGCTCTGCAGCTGACAGAGGGAGAGATTGACATTGATGCAGAGCTTTTCATGATCTACCAGATCAAGAACTATGATAGGATCCTAACCTACTTTGGGAAGGAAAATCTGGGACAGATCAGGGAGCAGCTGAAGCAGTGCATAACGGTAAGTGAAACTGCAAGGATTTCTTTGAAAGTGGTGTGAGATGAGGAAGGTATGAAAGAGATTATGATGGGAGCAAAGCAAAGAGCAAAAATCTTTGCTTTGGCAAAGGAAAGGGGCATGGATACTGATCTGCTGCATGCTTATGTTGAAGCATTGGTGGGGAAGGACAGCTTAAAGAAGCTGACCAGCGTGGAGGCTTTTCGGGTGATTGATGGCTTAAGCGGAAAAGAGGTTACATCCAGATTCCCGCAGCGGGAGGTTTTGACTGAAAAGCAAAAAAAGCTGATTATCTCTTTGGCTATCCGGCTGGGATGGGTAAAGAAGGACAATCAAAACCTGGCGGATCTGGATCGGCTGAACAGGTTTGTGCAGGTAGAGTATGGAACACTGTATTTAAAAGCACTGTCAAGAAGCAAAGCATCTAAGTGCATTGAGGCACTAAAGAGCATGCTGGAAAGAAAGGGGAATAAGCAATGAAAAATCAGGAAGCGATTGAGAAAGTTTTAAATGTGGCCATGAAGGAAGTAGGATATCTGGAAAAGAAGAGCAACAGCCTGCTGGATGCCTTGACCGGAAATGCCGGGGACAAGAATTTCACAAAGTATGCCAGGGACCTTTTCCCCCATCTTCAGGGGCAGCCCTGGTGTGATATGTTCGTGGACTGGTGCTTTGTGCAGGCCTTTGGCAGAGAGAAGGCAGAGGAGCTGCTGGGAGGCTTCAGTGCTTACACTCCCACCTCTGCCGGGAAGTTTCAGAACATGAAGCGGTTCTTTTCTTCCCCGGCGGTGGGGGATCAGATTTTCTTTAGAACCACAGAGCGGATCAACCACACTGGGCTGGTATATAAGATCGCTGATAACAGAGTATATACGATTGAAGGCAATACCTCTGTGGCAGCGGAGGTGATCCCCAATGGCGGAGGGGTTTACTGCAAGTACTATGATTTGACGAATCCAAGGATTGCCGGATACGGCAGGCCGGACTGGGGACTGCTGGAGGCAAAAAAGGTGGAGGAGCAGATTTACAGTATTGGGTGGAATAAGGATATGAGGGGATGGTGGTACTCCCCGGACGGCAAGCGGTTTTCCCGGAATGAATGGGTATTTATCAATCACTATTGGTACTACTTTGATGATATGGGCTATGCCATACAAGGCTGGGCTGTGATTGATGGAAAAAAGTATTACTTTGAGACGGAGGGGGATCTGGAGTGCGCTCTGTATAGGAGCGCCCCGGATGGATCCCAGGAAGTGTGGTATGTAGCATAGCAGAGGAAAGGAGATAAGAGGGCTGCATGAAGATTGAAAACGTTTCTATGGAGGATTTATCAGAGCTTCATAAGGAGTATGCACAGGTGATAGGTGTGGAGGCCCTCTTAAAACTTTCGGAATACTTTGGCGGGACACAAATTTACATCCCAAAGCGGGAGGAGCTGATAAAGCATAAAATTTACCGGATGGTAAAAAAGGAGTATGAAGAGGGGAAGCTGGGGATCAAGGCTCTGGCCAGAAAGTACAATATCTCTGAAACTACGGTTTACCGGCTTGTAAAAGGATATATAAAAACGCTTCCCGGGCAAATGAGTATATTTGATTTCATGTCGGATAAAGAATAAAAAAGGCTGCATAATGCAGTCTTTTTTTATTGCAATAAAAAAAGCAGGGCGTTTTGGCAAGTATAGGCTGAATGCCGTATATTTTTCATAGAAAAATTGATAAAAACAAAGGAGAAGCATATGAGAGAGATTGTAATGGATGTTTTATCAGGAATCGCAGTAGCCCTCTTAATCACGGCACTGTATACCGTCATTAGTGAGGTGCAGGCTTTTTTAAAGATCCAGATTGATAAGCTTAAGAGCAATAAGATATTTCAGGACAACCTGATCCTGCAGGAGTCTTTTCGCTTTGCAGAGAGATTCCTTGACAGCCTGGTAAGGTCTTCTGTAGCTGCCATGGAGCAGACTAAGGCGAAGGATCTGAGGGAAAAGGTAAGGAAGGGAATGGAATCTAAGGAGGCTCTAAAGGCTTTAGCCCTGGAGGTGAGAGATTCTGTAAAAGCAGCTTTGACACCGGCAGCCACTGCGGAGCTTTCCAAATTTATCACAGACCTGGATGCTTATATTGACACAAAGATTGAGAGCAGCGTGAGAGATTTAAAGAAAGAGGAGGGTATCCACCCGGATACAGTGGAAGTCCGGGAGGGATAAGCCAAAGAGGAAAAGGGCGTGGATTTAAATTTTATCCTAAAGACCGTGACAGATGTGGGAGTGCAGGTGGGCCTTTTAGCGGTTTTTGTCTGGTACTTTTTTAAGAGAGATAAGGATCGGGAGGAGGGTCTTGTAGCAGAGAAAATCAAGCTGCATGAGGAAATCAAAGCAAAGCAGGAAGAGGTCTCCAAGGAGCTGGAAAATTATAAAGCTGGTGTCAGGGAGAAGGAAGCTCTTCTTATGAGTGAAAATGCCAAGCGGGAGGAGCTGATCCGCAAGGAATCAGAAAAGCGGGAGGCAATGATCAAAGAGGAGAGCAGCCATAGAGAAGAGATGCTGATGCGACAAATGGACAAGATGAATGATTCTTTAAAGGAGATTTCATCCTCCATGCTTGGGATCAATGCCAGCATGGAGAAGCTTAGCCGGAGCGTGGAAAGCGTGGACGGCAGGCTG
>CALISX010000559.1 GCA_938041725.1 uncultured Lachnoanaerobaculum sp. | reverse complement strand
GCAGGTGTGGGAATTTACTGGGTGGCTTCTGCAGCCGCCAGATCCATTATTCAGCTGGTGGTCAATGCCAGGCTGTCTAAGATGGATATTGATAAAATGGTGGAGGCCAATATTGAAAAGGCCAATGCCAAGCGGGCCAAAAAGGGTCTTTCTCCATTGTCTGCCAGCAAATCCGTTTTGGAGAATGCCAAAAACATGGAGAATGCTGATAAGATTAAAGAAGAGAAGCAAAGAAAATATGAGGTGAATGCAAAACATATTAAGGATTCCACGGAATACTATAATAAAGACGCCAAGCCCGGGTCACTGGCTTCCAAGGCCAATATGGTGGCAAAGTATAACGAGAAACAGGCAAATAAAAAGTCCAAATAGGAGGATTGAGATGGATACGATCACAGTATCAGAGAAGGATTATGATGAGGCTCTGACAAAGGCTTTGATCGCTTTGGGTACCACCAGTGACAAGGTGGACATTGAGGTATTGGAAGAAGGAACCTCTGGATTTTTGGGACTGTTCGGGGGAAAGCCCTGGAGGATTAAGGTCAGCCTGAAAAAAGCAGAAAAAAAGAGGGAGGAGAAAAAGGCTTCTCCCCTTCCCACTGTCGTATCTGAGCCTAAAAAGAAAGAGGGGGAGCCATTAGCTGAAAAACCAGCGGAGAGGCCGGCGGTAAAGAAGCCGGACCCGGTGCAGCCGGAGACCCATCCTTCCAGGGAGACCCATCCCTCTTTGGCACCTGCAGCAGTTAAAGCTGCGGAGGAATCCTCTGGAAAAAAGGTTACCATTACCAATGATGAACTGGAAGCCATTAAAAAGGACAGTGAAACATTTTTGGGAAATCTGTTTCAAACCATGGGTCTGCCGGTTCATATGGAGTACAGCTTTTCCCATAGAAACAATGAGCTTAGTGTCAACTTGGTCAGTGAAGAGGACATGGGCATCATGATTGGTAAAAGGGGGCAGACGCTGGATTCTCTTCAATATCTTTTGGGACTGGTGATCAACAAGAATACCCAAAGTTATATCCGGGTTAAACTGGACACAGAGGATTACCGGAACAAACGCAGGGATAAACTGGAAGTGCTGGCTAAGAATATTGCCAGTAAGGTGAAGAAAACCGGGAAGCCCTATGAGCTGGAGCCTATGAATCCCTATGAGCGCAGGATTATCCATGCGGCCTTGCAGGGAGAGACAGAAGTATCCACAAAAAGCGTGGGGGAGGATCCCTTCCGGTATATCATCATTCTGCCGAAGAATCGCAGCCGGTTCCATAAAAAAGGAAACTACCGGAAGCATTACAATCCCTATTCTAGAGAAAAAACTGAAGAATAAAGGTGATTTGCCCATTGGCAGCACCGTTAGGAGCTTTGTGAAAGAGGGCTGTTGATGACATGAAAGTGTTGTTGATAGCCTTCTTTTACCGTTTAAGGCGGATGCATGAAGAGAAATCATAGATTGACAGGGGGATGAAATATATGAAAAGTCTGGAGACCATAGCAGCCATTGCCACAGCCTATGGGGAAAGCGGTATTGGCATTGTCCGTATTTGCGGGGAAGATGCCATAGAAATTGTGGATAAGATTTTTAGTGGAAGGGGAAAACTGGGAGAACAGAAAAGCCATACCATTCACTATGGGCATATTTATCGTGGGAAGGAGGTGGTGGATCAGGTTTTGGTTATGCTGATGCGTGCACCCCGTACCTATACCGGGGAGGACACGGTTGAAATCAACTGCCATGGGGGAAGGATGGTACTAGAGGCAGTATTGGAAACGGTGCTGGGGGCCGGGGCCAGACTGGCCGCTCCGGGAGAATTTACAAAACGGGCCTTTCTTAATGGAAAACTTGATTTAAGCCAGGCAGAGGCAGTGATTGATGTAATTGAGGCTAAGAATCGTTTGGCGCTTCAGGCAGGTATCAAACAGCTGGAGGGAGGGATCAAGGAGGAGATTCAAAGCCTGCGTTCCCGGATTTTAGAGGAGATGGCCTATATTGAGGCTGCCTTAGATGACCCGGAGCATTACTCCTTGGAAGGCTTTTCTTCCTTATTAAAAGGAAAAATTATGGAAGCTTTGGAGAAGGTGGAGGCATTGCAAAAAAGCTATCGCCAGGGCTTGATTCTCAAGGAGGGAGTAAACACGGTGATTCTTGGGAGGCCCAATGCAGGAAAATCTTCTCTTTTAAATCTTCTAACAGGAAAGGAACGGGCCATTGTAACGGATATTGCAGGCACCACCAGAGATACCCTGACAGAGGAGATCCGAATGGCTGGAATTCATTTTCGTTTAACGGATACAGCAGGACTTCGTCAGACCCGGGATCTGGTGGAAAGTATCGGTGTGGAACGGGCGGTGAAGGCCGGGGAGGAAGCAGATCTGGTGCTGTTTGTTTTGGACGGCACAGCGCCCCTTAGTCCGGAGGATGTGGAAATTCTTAAAACACTGGATAAAAGGAAGACTGTAATTTTGATGAATAAATCTGACCGTCCCATGTTTATTACCCGGGAGGAAGTGGCGGAATATGCTTCCCATGTATTAATCTTTTCTGCCAAGGAAGGGCAGGGTTTGGAGGAGCTGGAAAACATTCTAAAGGAAATGTATGACACGGGAGAGCTGGTGTGGAATGACCAGGTGATTATTACCAGTCAAAGACATGCGGATTTATTGGAGGAAAGCCGCTCTTCTCTGGTGCTGGTGCTGGAGGGAATTGCAAAGGGCTTGGAGGAAGATTTTTTATCCATTGATTTAATGAATGCCTATACCCATCTGGGAGAGATTTTGGGAGAACAGGTTGGGGATGATGTGGTAAATGAAATTTTTGCTAAATTTTGTATGGGAAAATAAGTCATGGTGGTTATGTATTTCATAGTTTAAAAAAGGGGACAAGGATTTTTTGCCCCGAAGATTGTAGTATAAAAGGAAGAAAGAAATGATGCAAGGAATCGAAACAAATGTGGATGTGGTGGTGGTGGGGGCCGGCCATGCCGGCTGTGAGGCTGCTCTGGCCGCTGCCAGAATCGGACTAAAAACCATACTTTTTACTGTCAGTGTGGATTCCATTGCCCTGATGCCCTGCAATCCCAATATCGGCGGAAGTTCCAAGGGACATCTGGTGCGGGAATTGGATGCTTTGGGAGGAGAAATGGGACGAAATATTGATAAAACATTTATCCAGTCCAAGATGCTCAACGCTTCCAAAGGTCCGGCTGTTCATTCTCTTCGGGCCCAGGCGGATAAAATGGAATATTCCAGGGAAATGCGAAAAACCCTGGAAGATACACCAGGCTTAACCATTTGCCAAAGGGAAATTACAGAATTGATACTGGAGGAAAGGGAAGGGAAAAAAATTTGCCGGGGAGTGATAAGTGTTTCCGGAGGGAGATACTATGCCAAGGCAGTGGTTTTGGCTACAGGAACCTATCTGAATGCCAGATGTATTTATGGGGAGGTGGTGGAGCAAAACGGTCCCAATGGTTTAAAATCCGCCAGATACCTCTCCTCTTCTCTGGAGGCTGCCGGAGTGGCATTGAATCGTTTTAAAACCGGCACCCCGGCCAGGATTGATGGAAGAAGTATTGACTATACTCTTATGGAGGAACAAAGGGGAGATTCCCCCATCACCCCCTTTTCCTTTGAAACAGATCCGGATGCCATTCAGAAGGAGCAGGTCTCCTGCTATTTGGTCTATACCAATGAGAAAACCCATGCCATTATCCGGGAAAATATTGCCCGCTCTCCCTTGTTTTCCGGGGCCATAGAGGGAACCGGTCCCAGATATTGCCCCTCTGTAGAGGATAAGGTGGTGAAATTTCCAGAAAAGGACCGACACCAGATTTTTGTGGAGCCAGAGGGAAACTATACCAATGAAATGTATCTGGCAGGACTTTCCACCTCTTTGCCGGAGGATGTGCAGCACCGTATGGTTCGCAGCATCAGAGGAATGGAGCATGCACGCATTGTGCGAAATGGCTACGCCATAGAATATGACTGTATTGATGCCAGACAACTGAAAGACACTTTGGAATTTCGGGGGATTGGAGGACTTTTTGCAGCCGGGCAGCTAAATGGCAGTTCAGGATATGAGGAAGCTGCAGTACAGGGATTGATGGCAGGGGTGAACGCCGCCATGCAGGTATTGGGAAGAGATCCCTTTGTCATTGGTCGGGACCAGGGATATATTGGTGTTTTAATCGACGATCTGGTGACAAAGGAAAGCCATGAGCCCTATCGCATGATGACCTCCCGGTCTGAATATCGGCTTTTGCTGCGGCAGGACAATGCAGATTTGCGGCTCACTAAAATAGGCCATGCTATGGGTTTGATTTCACAGGAAAGAATGGAAAAGCTTTTGGAAAAGGAGAAGGCCATTGAAAAAGAAATCCACAGGCTGAATCAGAAATCTGTGGGAGCAAGCGCCCAGGTGCAGGAGTTTTTGGTTCACCATGGATCGACGCCATTACAGACATCCGCCACTCTGGCCGAGCTGATTCGCCGCCCGGAATTAAACTATGACTGTGTATCAGAGATTGACAGGGGAAGGGAGAAGCTCTCAAAGGAAGTCAGAGACCAGGTGAATATTAATATTAAATACGAGGGATATATTCAAAGACAAAGGGCTCAGGTAAAGAGTTTCAAAAAAATGGAGAACAAAAAAATCCCCTTGGACATGGACTATACCCAGGTGAACAGTTTGCGAAGGGAAGCAGTACAGAAGCTGACCCAGGTTCAGCCGGTTTCCATAGGCCAGGCTTCCCGTATCTCCGGGGTGTCTCCGGCAGATATTACGGTGCTTTTGGTATATCTGGAAACCATAAAGGAGAAGAATCATGAAAACAGAGTTTGATCGAATATTTTCCCAGGGACTGGAATTTTTAGACTTGGAGCTTTCCTCCTCTGTTCGAAATGCCTTTTTTATATTTTATCAGCTTTTGATAGAAAAAAACAAGGTCATGAATCTTACGGCCATTACGGATTTATCCCAGGTAATCTATAAACATTTTATAGATAGTCTTTCCTTGGTAAAACTGGGAACTTGGATTCTGCCGGATCAGGCCCAGGTGCTGGACCTGGGAACGGGTGCCGGTTTTCCAGGAATCCCTTTGGCACTGGTCTTTCCCCAGGTTGAGTTTACCTTGGTGGATAGTTTGCAAAAGAGAATCCATTTTATTGAGGAGTCAGTGGAAAAGCTGGAAATCAAAAATATTCGATGCTGCCATGGACGGGCGGAGGATCTGGGGAGGGAGAAAAATTATCGGGAAAGCTTTGATCTCTGTCTTTCCAGAGCCGTAGCCAATCTTTCTATTCTTTCAGAGTACTGTCTTCCCTTTGTAAAAATAGGGGGGGATTTCATATCCTTTAAGGCTTTAACTGCTTCCCAGGAATTGGAAGATGCAAAAAAGGCCATGGACTTACTGGGAGGAAGTTTTTTTCGAAAGGAAGACTTTATGCTTCCAGAGGGAAGTGAACGGTCTTTAATTCAGATTAAAAAAATACAGAATACTCCTGGAAGATATCCCAGAAAGGCAGGCGTGCCGTCGAAAAGTCCATTGGGAAGCTGATCTCTGAGAAATCATTTCTGAAGTGTTTCACGTGAAACAAATTGTTCCACATGAAACATTGCCTTATTAAAGAGATATGTTCCACGTGAAACACTGCCTTATTAAAGAGATATGTTCCACGTGAAACAGGCCTCATTAAAGAGATATGTTTCACGCCCCCATTTCCGGGGCCCACCACCGTAAATATAAATCCATGCAGCACTGCACTGCTGGTGCAGCTAACAGGTATATGCACTCTCGTGCCGCCATAGGCGTCACTGTGACTCTATTCTGTTGTCCCGTTCAATGCCAATCCTCCCATGGGAGCATGGCGGCTATTCTGGCAGCGAAGGGGGGTTATCATTTATAATTCTTCATTTTTTATTTGCTATCATTTTTTAGCTATGCTAGAATAAACGGTAAAGATGTGCTGGCGCTATAAGCCTAGTAAGAGGAAAAAATATGAAAAGCGGTTTAAAGATACTGACAGCATTTGCTACAGTTTCCCTGGCTGTGGGCATGACAGCCTTGATCAATAAGATGATTGCTGTAAAAGCAGTTTCCCAGAATCTCCTGGAAGAAACAGATTACGCAATCTACAATTGGAGATTCGGGAGGATAAAATATAAAAAATATGGGAGGGGGACTCCCATTCTTTTGGTTCATGATTTAGAAGCCTATGCTTCCTCCCGGGAATGGGAACCCCTGCTTCCTCTGCTCTCTCAGAAACATACGGTATATATTTTGGATCTTTTGGGTTGTGGTATTTCAGAAAAACCAAGTATGACATATACCCATCATATCTTTTCTCATTTAATTACAGATTTTATTAAGGTTGAAATCGGGAAAAGAACATCAGTGGTTGCATCAGGAGCTTCCTCTTCCTTTGTATTATCCTCTTGTTTTACGGATGCTTCTCTATTTGAAAAGATTATTTTGATTTCCCCAGAGCCTTTAAATCAAGGTCTGCTAATTCCGGGTAAACGAGCAAAAACCTATAAGGCCATGATCAATTCTCCAGTGCTGGGAACCCTGCTGTACCATATATCGGTTTCCAAAAAAAATATTAAAAGAAAGCTTTTAAAGATGGGATTCTCCAAGAGAGAAAACCTATCAAAAGAGTTTTATAAAAGCTGCTATGAAAGTGCCCATAGAGGATTATCACCCAAATCTTTATATGCCAGTCTGGTATGTAATTTTACAAAGAAAAATATTAAAGGGGAATTATCCGGCATTGACAATAGTATTATTATTTTACAAGGAAGCAGGCTGCCGGGGGCTGACGCTGGTCTGGAGGATTTTATAAATATTAATCCTTCCATTGAAGGCGCCTGGCTGGCTGGACTGAAACGCTATCCTCACCTGGAGGATCCCGTGGGATTTTATAATCAACTGGAAGTATTTCTTTAATGTTTCACGTGGAACAATGCAAAGCATGGATCTATTCTGTGGTGAAACAACAAAGGATGTAGTTACATGTTTCACGTGGAACAATTGGATATGGATATAAATGTTTCACGTGAAACA
>CALISX010000558.1 GCA_938041725.1 uncultured Lachnoanaerobaculum sp. | reverse complement strand
ATAATCAATCCGTATGCGTATATTGAGTCCAATATTATAGGATTTTACAATATATTAGAAGCCTGCAGGCATTCCTATGACAATGGAAAAAAGGGTGTGGAGCATTTGGTCTATGCCAGCTCTTCCAGTGTATACGGACAGAACGAAACAATCCCCTACAGTACCCAGGACAAGGCTGATTCCCCGGTTTCACTGTATGCGGCAACAAAGAAATCCAACGAATTAATGGCCCATGCCTATGCCAAGCTCTATGACATCCCGGCCACAGGGCTGCGGTTTTTTACGGTATATGGACCTGCGGGCCGGCCGGATATGGCGTATTTTGACTTTACCAATCGGCTGAGGACAGGCGGAAAAATTCAGATCTTTAATTATGGAAAATGTAAACGGGATTTTACTTACATAGAGGATATTGTGCATGGTGTTATAAAGGTGATGGAGAAGGCGCCAAAGCGCAGGAATGGAGAAGATGGTCTTCCAGTTCCTCCCTGCTGTGTATATAATATCGGAAACAGCAATCCGGAGGATCTTTTGGAATTTGTTCAAATTTTACAAAAAGAGCTGATGGACTGCGGTATTCTTCCTGAGGACTATGACTTTGAAGCCCACAAGGAATTCCTTCCCATGCAGCCGGGGGATGTACCCATTACCTATGCAGATACCCGGGACTTGGAGAAAGATTTTGGCTTTTGTCCAACCACGAATTTAAGGGAGGGACTGCATGCATTTGCCAGGTGGTATGCTGATTTTTATCAGTTTCACAAATCAATATAAATAGAGAGGTGGTATAGAAAATGGAAAAGAAGTATAAGATTGCAGTGGCAGGAACCGGATATGTGGGTTTGTCTATTGCCGTGCTTTTGGCACAGCACAATGAGGTATATGCCTTGGATATTCTGCCGGAGAGGGTTGACAGCATCAATCAAAGACAGTCTCCCATAGAAGACAGGGAGATTGAAGAGTATCTTCAAAACAAGGAGCTGTTTTTGACTGCAACTTTGCAGGAGGAAGAGGCTTACAGGGGTGCGGATTTTATTGTGGTGGCAACGCCCACCAATTATGATGCAAAAAAGAATTTTTTTGATACCTCTGCAGTGGAGTCTGTGATCTATTCAGCTATGAAGCACGAGCCCAATGCAGTTATTGTGATCAAATCAACAGTTCCTGTGGGATATACAGAGGAGATCCGAAAAAAGAGCAGGAATCATAACATTATATTTATTCCGGAGTTTTTAAGGGAAACAAAGGCTCTCTATGACAATTTATATCCGGGAAGAATCATTGTGGGAACTGCCATGGAGGATGCCTCTTTGCTGGCTGCCTCCAGGGAGTTTGTGGATTTGCTGAAGCAGGGGGCTTTAAAAGAAAAGATTGACACCTTGTTTATGGGATTTACGGAAGCAGAAGCGGTTAAATTGTTTTCAAATACTTACCTTGCTTTGCGAATCTCCTATTTTAATGAATTGGATACCTATGCAGAGATGAAGGGACTCAATACAAAGGATATCATTGAGGGAGTTTGTCTGGACCCTCGTATAGGGGATCATTATAACAATCCCTCCTTTGGTTATGGGGGATATTGTCTTCCAAAGGACACCAAACAGCTGCTTGCCAACTATCAGGATGTTCCCCAGAATCTCATCGAGGCTATTGTGGAGGCCAATCGAACCCGGAAGGATTATGTAGCAGACAGAGTGCTGGAGATTGCCGGAGGGTATGACAGCAACAGCGATTGGAGTGAGGAAAAAGAAGGACATGGGGTTGTAGGTGTTTATCGCCTGACTATGAAAAGCAATTCAGATAATTTCAGACACAGCTCCATTCAGGGAATTATGAAACGGATCAAGGCTAAGGGGCTTTCTGTTATTATTTACGAACCTGTGCTGAAGGATGGAGATACCTTTTTCGGAAGCAAAGTGGTAAACGATTTAGAGACATTTAAAAAACAAAGCAATGTCATTGTCTCCAATCGGTACGATGAGGCTCTGGATGATGTCAGAGAAAAAGTATATACCAGGGATGTTTTTATGAGGGATTAGGGAGTAAAAATGGATGGCGGTGTATATAGAGCATCCTATAAAAGGGGGGTTTCCAAAGAAGCGATTCCTGTATGCAGTATACTGGGTGTACGGATCGCTGCCATTGATATGCCTTGGCTTGTGAAATATCTGCAAAACAATATAGAACGCTTATCGGGAGATTACATATGTGTGTCCAATGTACATACCACGGTTATGGCCTTTGAGGATGCAGCATATCGCCGGGTTCAAAACGGCGGACTGATGGCAATCCCTGATGGGGGGCCTCTAAGCTCCCTGGGACGAAAAAGAGGATATTCCTCTATGAAGCGCACTACAGGTCCTGGATTGATGCAGGCTTTGTTTGAACTCTCGGGCAAAAAAAAGTACAGGCATTATTTTTATGGTTCCACCCCCAAAACCTTGGAAAAATTAAAGGCTCAGCTGCAGAAACATTACCCGGGTATTCAGATAGCAGGCATGTATAGTCCTCCTTTTAGAGAATTGACCCAGGAGGAGAACAGACAGGTTGTAGAGAAAATCAATGCTGCGAAACCGGATTTTATTTGGGTGGGTCTGGGAGCTCCGAAGCAGGAGATTTGGATGGCGAAGCATCAGGGGCTTGTGGGAGGACTGATGCTGGGGGTGGGAGCCGGATTTGACTATTACGCAGGCAATATCAAAAGGGCACCCCAATGGATGCAGAGGATAAACCTGGAATGGCTGTATAGATTATCCCAGGACCCGAAAAGATTATTTCAGCGGTATTGGCACACCAACACCCGGTTCATTTGGCATGCTGTGATCCGAGGCAGATAAGAGAAAGGTGTTGTAAGGGATATAGGATGAAGATAGGGATATTAGCAACAGCAATAGGAAATTTTGGTGAAAAGGGGGTATATAATTCTCAGGAAGTAGGCTTGGCAAAGGCATTGAGTGCTGGATGGGAATCGGTATTGGTATACAAACTAACACCCATGGATCAGAAAGAGTGCATTAAGAAAGTAGAAGGTTACAAAAATGTTCAGGTTCACTTTCTGCCCTCAAAGCAGTGGGGTGTTAACGGGCTGATTGATTTAAAGAAAATAGACAGCAGCCTGGATGTTTTGATTTATTTTTCTGATACCCAGATCGCACTTCCCAAGGTGTATCGCTGGGCTAAGAAAAATTCCATAGGGTTTTTTCCCTATATAGGCGTGTTGGAAAGCCATAGTACCAGTAAAGTAAAAAGAGGCATTATCAATTTCCTTTCCAGGAGAAATTTGAGCATATACCGGAAAGTCCATTGCCTGGCCAAAACCCCCCATGTGGAAAAGCAGTTAAGAAAATACGGCGTTTCCAAAACCACCATCTGTCCTGTGGGGTTGGATACCAGTCTGCTGAACCCGGAGATGGGAGAGGCCTCCCTTCTCAAGGAAAAATATGGTTATGAAAAAAAGGATAGGGTGATTCTTTTTATCGGACGTATGATAGAAGAAAAACAGCCCCTTAAAATGATAAAAGTGTTTTCCCGGCTTGTAAAGAAGGATGAAAATTATAAACTGCTGATGATTGGCAAGGGAGAGCTGCAGTCCAGGGTAAGAGAAGAAGTGCAGAAAAGAAATCTATCTTCCAGGGTGACCATGATTGATGTTATGCCCAACAGGGATGTGCAGGAATTATATCAATTTGCCGATGCCTTTGTGAATCTCAATGAGCAGGAAATTTTTGGAATGGCGGTTTTAGAGGCGATGTACTACAATTGCAAGGTCATTGCAATGAAGGCACCGGGACCGAATTTTATCATTGAACAGGGCGTTTCCGGCTGGCTTGTGGCCGGAGAGAAGGAAATCATAGAAAAGATGGAGGCACCGCTCCAGGAACAGGGCCCCCATAACCGGATCATAAGCCATTTTACCTGGAATTATACTGCTAAGATGATAGAAAGGCTGCTGAACTTGGGTTCCAGTTAAGAGAGGAATTGGGGTTGTGGACAATGACAGAAAAAGCGTTCGATTGGTAAGAGAAACAGCAAAAAAAATGAAGTTTTTTTGGGATTACTTTGGCTTAAAGGTTCAAAGCGACGAAGAAGGGAACTCCTATATTCGTGAACTGCTAAAAAGTGATATGCCCTTTGCTGTGATACGGGGGGGAGCGACAGAGCTTCGGTGTGTAGCAGAATATCTCAAGAAAAAGAATTTTTCCACAACGATCAGGGAACAGATCCATATGCTGTCAGGGGTTTTCCCTCCGGATGAGAATCTGCTGGAACGTTTTTGCAGTTATTATATGATAGAGATGCGCAAGGCAGATGTACTATGCGTTTGGGGAGTAGGGGCAGAATCAAAGGTGGTTCACAGGTATTGTAAAAATACCAGATTAACAAAATTACGGGCTGTAGAACCCTATTATTTTGAAAATCCATGGAGTGAAAATCTGCAAAAAAAGAAGGTTTTGGTGATTCATCCCTTTCAGGACAGCATTCTCAGGCAGTATGAGAAACGCAGACAGCTTTGGGGAAATAACAAGATTCTGCCGGAGATGAAAGCACTGACCTGTATCAAGGCCATTCAGTCAGCAGCGGGCCAGAAAAGCAATTACAAAACCTGGTTTGATGCCCTGGAATTTATGAAATCAGAAATCAACAAGGCAGATTTTGATACGGCCATCATCGGAGCCGGTGCTTATAGTCTTCCCCTGGCAACCCATTGTAAAAGCATCGGAAAACAAGCTATTCAAATGTCCGGCGCTACCCAGATTTTATTTGGAATCAAGGGAAAACGCTGGGATAATAAACTGGCCACAGCAAGGTTTTACAATGATGCGTGGGTACGTCCCACAGCAGAGGAAACCCCGCCGAAGGCAAGGTCAGTTGAGGGAGGGTGTTACTGGTAGGAGATGTCATATGAAAATATGTTTTTTTGTATACAACCTGTTTAATATAGGCGGTATACAAAGGGTGGTGAGTGTTTTAGCCTCTGAGCTGGCAAAAAAGCATGAAGTCTATATTCAGTGCTATGATGCCCCGGAAAAGGCAGACCGCAGCATCTATGGTTTGAGCAATAGAGTTAGAGTGGTTTTTGCAAGGAGAAAAAGGAGTCAGTCGATTGTCAGAAGAATCCTTAGGAAATTGAATCAAAAAAGCGGCGTTTTATGTTTTCCTTTTTTGAGGGCCCTTTGTGAATACAGCTATCTTCTGCCGGAAGAGTGTCAAGCCTATAGGAGTATAATTGAAAAGAAGGGAATTGATGTTGCCATCGTCTGCGGCGGTTTGGAAAGCTTTATTCTGGCCAGTATAGCTGATCAAGTCAAGTGCAAAACCATAGGGTGGCAGCATAGTTCCTATAAGGCCTATTATGAAACCAGGGGAGTGGCCTGCTGGGGGGCGGATTCCGTTGCGGTTAAGTATCTTCCAAAGCTGGACAGGGTGGTTGTTTTGAATGAATATGATGCAGCCTGCTACATGAAACATAAAAAGATCCCATGTACAACGATTTATAATCCTAAGAGTTTTTGTACCAAGCAGCAGGCCCGGTTAAGCAGCAAAGGTTTTATAGCAGCAGGAAGACTGATTCCTTTAAAAGCCTTTGGATTGATGATTGAATCCTTTCGGATTTTTGCACAGCAGAACAAGGAGTGGACTTTAACAATTTACGGCACAGGAATTGAAAAGCAGATGCTGGAAAGAAAGATAAGGGAATACGGGTTAGAAAACCGGATTTTTTTGCCGGGATTTTCCGATAAAATGCAGGAGAATCTGCTGGCCTCTTCCTGCTACCTGCTTTCTTCTCTTTGGGAAGGGATGCCCATGGTGGTTTTAGAAGCATTGGAGTGCGGCGTTCCCGTGGTGGCGTATAATATCAGCGCCATGCTTCCTTTGGTGGAGAATGGTGTGGAAGGCTTTATTGTGAAGCAGTTTGATACAGAAAAATTTGCCCAGGCCATGCTGGACATTGCGGCAGATGATAAACTAAGACAGCAGATGGGGCAGGCAGCAAAAAAGAAGGCGAAAAAATTCGATGTAGCATACATAGCCAGGCAGTGGGAGGAGATGTTTTGTGCATTGATATCTGATGAAAAGGAAGGAAAAGCAAGGGGATGAAAAGGAAGAGAATATTATTTATAACCCTTTTTTTATCCGAAGGAGGTGCAGAGCGTACGGTTTCCATTTTGAGCAGCGAGTTGGCCAAGCGGGGGCTGGATGTCCATCTGATTTTATTTGACCGCTATCCCAAGGAGTATGCTTTGGCGAGAGAGGTTAAGCTCCACGAATTGAGGGCGCCTGAGGGATGGTGCAGACTGGACAGCATTTGTAAAAAGGTTGGAAGGATGCGGAAAATCATCAAAGAGATTGCACCGGATATCATTATTCCTTTTCTTGCAATACCCACATTCTATGCTTATTTGGCAAGCCGGGGACTCAAAAACTGTACCTTTATCTCCACCGTTAGAAATAATCCTTTGCTCTATCCGGAAAGTGCCTTAAAAAGAAATGTAGTCAACCTTATAACCAAAAAGAGTGATAAAATCATGCTCCAAACACCGGAGCAGGAAATGTATTTTCCCCATAAGCTCAGTTCCAAAATTTTTGTGATACCCAATCCGGTAAAGCAGGAAATACTGGATACTGTATATGAGTGCAGACCGGAGGTCAAGCGGATCATAACCATAGGACGTTTTTTTAAGCAAAAAAATCATTCCCTGTTGATCAGAGCCTTTGGAAAGCTTTCTGAGAAATGGAAAGACCTCCGTCTTGTGATTTACGGCGAGGGGAGAGAACGGAAAAATTTAGAGAAGCTGATCAAAGAGCTGAGGTTAACAAAAAGGGTGCATTTGCCTGGAAAGATTGCCAATGTCCATGAAGCATTGGCCAAGGGGGATGTTTTTGTGCTTTCATCGGATTATGAAGGCTTGCCGAATACGCTGATTGAGGCTATGGCTGTGGGGCTTCCCTGTATTTCTACGGCCTGCCCCACAGGGCCGAGGGATCTGATACAAAATGGGCGTGACGGTTTGCTGGTCAGAGTTGGAGATGAGGCGGGACTGGCAGGTGCTATGGAA
>CALISX010000557.1 GCA_938041725.1 uncultured Lachnoanaerobaculum sp. | reverse complement strand
AAGCAGCTCCCGTGCCGCTGACAGGTATTCGCAATCCAGGCCTGCGGCCTTACTTGCTCATACCTGTTGTCCTGCCCGATGTCCAAGTGGCCGTGTATGCGAGCATACCCGTCCCCTTGGCCGCCGGTCAGGGACTTATACAGTACTATACGTCCAACCTTCTTTCTTGTCAATCCTATGGGTCAAAGAAGCTGTTAGTGCAGCAGCTTGATCTTTGGGAAATAGGAAAAAATAGCCTTGGCAATAATCTTATTACGGTATACATAGGGATTGTTCCACCTTCTGGAGTCCTTGGAACCGTTTCGATTGTCCCCCAGACAAAAGTAAGCTCCCTCCGGCACCTCATAGCGGGCCTCCGCTTCCGGCACCATGGCTTCCTTGATATAGTCCTCCTGCAAAGGGGTATCGGAATCGTTCAGATATACCTGTCCCTCCTTAATATCCACCACATCTCCGGGAAGCCCGATAATGCGCTTGATATAGAACTTTTTTTCATCATCCGGAAAACGGAATATTACAATATCTCCCCGCTGCGGCTCGGAAAATACATAGGAAAGGCGAAACCCCACCAGTCTTTCCCCTGTCATAATGGTATTTTCCATGGAGGGAGAGGGCACCCTGGCATTGGCAATGATAAAGTTATTCAAAAAAAGGGCAATGGCCGCGGAAAGAATCAACACCTTAAGCCAGCCGAAAATCTCATATTTTACATTATTTTTGGGTTGTTCTGTATTCGTATTCATTCCTTTGTCCTTAAAGAGGCTTGGTTTCCTCCTCCAGCCAATTCCTTTCCTCCTGCGTCAGACCGGGAGCAATCCGTTCAAATACCTGCTTTTGATAGGCATTGTATAATGCGATATCCCTGGGATTCATAAGGGAAACCTCCATCAGCTCCCGCTCTATAGGAGCAAAGGTCAGGGGCTCAAAGCATAAAAAGCCCTCCTGCTTTTCCTTTACAAAAACCAGAATCTCCATGCGGATTCCATGCTTTCCGTCAATATATACCCCTGGCTCATCACTGGTCACCATGCCAGGCTTCAGTACCACATCCCTTTTAGGATCCGGATTGGGCTGATTGCGAATGGAAACCGGAGCCTCATGCACCGTATTTACAAAACCCACCCCATGGCCTGTTCCATGGTTATAGTCCAGTCCGGCCTGCCACAGGGCCTCTCTGGCCAAAACGTCCAAAGAGACGCCTTTGGCACCCTCCTTAAACACAGCTCCCATAAGCCGAAGCATTCCAAGGGTTACAAGAGTATAATGCTCCCTTTCCTCCTTTGTCACCGGTCCCAGGGAAATGGTTCTGGTAACATCCGTGGTGCCGTCCAGGTACTGGCCTCCGGAATCAAAAAGATACAGCCCCTTAGGCTCCAGTCTTTTGGCGCTGGCCCTTCTGGCCTCGTAATGCACCACCGCTGCATTCTCCCCATAACCGGATATGGTGTTAAAGCTTAAATCCACAAATTTTTCATCTGCAGCCCGCAGCCCGTCCAGATGGTCAGAGGCAGTTTTTTCCGTCAAAACCATCCCCTGCTCCACGGCACGCTTCACCCAGTAAATATATTTTGCCATATACACCCCGTCCCGGATATGACAGGCCTTTAAATGGGCAATCTCTGTTTCGTTTTTGATGTTCTTAAACAGAGTCACTGGATTGAGCTGGAAGGCGAGGGCATTGCCCCCTTCCTCTCGGGACAGGGTAAGGGCTGTTTTATAACTGACTGCCGCCCCGTCCAGTAAAATCCTTTGATTTTTGATTTCCAAAAGACTGGCATCAAAGCTGTCATACTCCCTGACCTGAATGCGGTTTTGATCCAGGTAGGCCTGTATCTCCCGGGTCAAAGCCTCCCTTTGAATAAACAAAGTCCCCTCTTCTTTTCCCAGAATAAAATAGGATAAAAACAGGGGATTGCGCTCAATATCTCCCCCCCGCAGATTGGTAAGCCAGGCAATGTCTGACAGAGAGGAAATCACACAAAGGTTTGCATCCCCCATTTCCTTTCGCACCCTGCCGGCCTTGCTTTCATAGCTTTCACCGGCAAATTCCTCCCCCATAAGCCAAACTTTGGCGGCGCTTCTTTTAGGTCTGTCCTTCCATATGGCATCTGTGAGATCCCCGCCGATTTCAAAGCGGATGCCGGTATTTTCCAGCTGACGGGCTAAAAAGCTGCCCTCCTCCCAGCTTAGAAGATTTCCATTGTATCCCACCGTATTGCCAGCAGAAAGCTTTCTGGAAAGCAGCTGAGACAGAGTCTCTACCCCTGCCGTCCCCATTTTCATCAGAGTAATGCCGCTGCCCTCTAATTCATGGGCTGCCTGTAAAAAATACCTTCCGTCAGTCCATAAAAAAGCCTCATCCTGCAATACCAGCAGGGTGCCGGCACTGCCTGTAAAGCCGCTGAAGTACCGGCGGGCCTTGTCATACTCTGAAGGATACTCGCTTTGATGGGCATCCGAGGAGGGGCAGATCCAGGCATCCAGTCCCTTTTCTGCCATAACCTCCCTTAGCTTTATAATCTGTTCTCTCATACACTTCCTTTCCAGGCCTTCCTGTTGGGAAAGTCCCCCGGAAGGCGTCGGGGATAGGCGCCTTCCTAGATTAGTCCAAATTTCACACAGGCATTGTATACCCCGTCTTCCCCAATATCATCGGTGATATAATCCGCATAGGGAAACAGGCTTTCAATGGAATTTCCCATGGCAATGCCAAGTCCCGCTGCCTCTAAGATTTCCCGGTCATTCATGGAATCCCCAAAGGCCACCGTATCCTGGATATCCACCCCGAAATGCCGGCAAAGCACCCGAAGTCCATTGGCCTTGGAGCTGACCTGCTCCATCACATCCGCTCCGTACAGTCCGGCAAACATAGCCAGTTTGATCTGGGGAAAATGCGCCTCTATGTCCCTGGCCTGCTCCGGCTCTCCCACAAAGGTCAGGGTACGGATGGGCAGGTTGATGATCTGCTCCGGATCAGAATAGCTGCGGAAGGCCTTCCCCCATCGTTTTTGATCATAATAATCCACAATATCCTGACGGAAGAAATAGTGGGTATCATCCATGGAAATACCCAGAGCATAGTCTTTTTTCTTGACAAATTCTATCAGCTCCTTTAACAGAGCCTTGTCAAAGAAATGTTCAAACAATACCTGCTCCCCGGCTGTCACCTTGGTGCCGTTTAGCTGGATCAAGGCCTGGGGATCCACCATCCGGACAACATCCCGGCTGACGGAATTTTCCAGATTTCTTCCCGTGGCCAAAACCACAATATCCCCCTTTTCCTTGATCTTTTGTATAGCCTCCATGGCAGAGGGAGGGATTTGAAAGTCTTTATGATCCAGCAAAGTCATATCAATATCAAAACTGATAATCCTTTGTCTTCCCATTCTCAGGATCCTTTTTTGGCAGAGGCCAAAACCTTGGCCGGGGCCTTGGAATGACCTGCACTGGAAAGATCCAGTTTTTTCAAATGCCAGATATCCCGAACATATTCCTCAATGGTACGGTCTGAAGAAAACTTGCCGGCACAGGCTGTTTGCAGCAGACACATTCTGGCCCATTTTTTGCGGTCCCTGTAAGCCTCCTCCACCCTCTTATGGGCATCCAGATAGCTTCTGAAGTCCTTCAGGATAAAGTAGGTATCCGCCGGCTGATTTCCCTGTTTTGTCACCAAAGAATTATAGATCTCTCTAAATTCCTCAGAATTATAGGGGGCATAGTAACCGTTAATCAGCTGCATTAAAATGGTTTTAATGTCCTTGTCCTCATTGAAGATCTTCACCGGATCGTAGCTGCCGCTTTTTTCCAGAGCGATGATCTCATCGGAGCTGGATCCGAAGATAAAGGCATTCTCCATGCCCACCTCGTCCACAATCTCCACATTGGCACCATCCATGGTTCCCAAGGTAGGGGCGCCGTTTAACATGAATTTCATATTGCCGGTGCCGGAGGCCTCCTTGCTGGCAGTGGAAATCTGCTCGCTTACATCCGCTGCCGCAAAAATAATCTCTGCATTGGAAACCTTATAATCCTCAATAAATACTACCTTGATTTTGCCCTGGATGGACTCGTCCCTGTTTACCACATCCGCCACAGCATTGATCAGCTTAATGGTTTCCTTGGCCCTTTTATACCCGGCAGCCGCCTTGGCCCCGAAAATAAAGGTTCTGGGATACATATCAAAGGAAGGATCTGTTTTTAATTTACTGTACAAATACATCACATGAAGAATATTCATAAGCTGGCGCTTGTACTCATGGAGTCTTTTTACCTGTACATCAAAAATGGATCGGGGATTCACCTCAATGCCATTATGCTCCCGGATATACATAGCCAGCCGGAGCTTATTCTGGAACTTAATGTCCATAAACTCCTCCAGACTTCTGTCATCCTCCAAATAGGCCTTTAACCCCTGCAGCCTGGGCAGATCCGTGATCCAGGCATCGGAGCCCAGCTTTCCAGTTACCCAGTCAGCAAGCAGGGGATTGGCATGGAGCAAAAACCGTCTTTGGGTAATGCCATTGGTTTTGTTGTTGAATTTTTCCGGCATCATTTCATAAAAATCCTTTAACTCCTGATGCTTTAAAATCTCTGTATGGAGCTTTGCCACACCATTTACGGAAAAACCTGCCACAATGGCCATATAGGCCATGTGCACCTGGCCGTCATACAAAATGGCCATACTCTTTACCTTGTCCCCATTGCCGGGATACTTTTCCTCAATTTGCCGGATAAAGCGGCGGTTGATTTCCTCCACAATCTGATAGATTCTGGGAAGCAGCCTTTGGAACAGATCAATGGGCCATTTTTCCAGAGCCTCTGCCATAATGGTATGGTTGGTATAGGCCATACACTGGCTGGTAATGCTCCAGGCATCCTCCCAGCCCAGCTCCTCCTGATCCATTAAAATCCGCATCAGCTCCGGAATAGCCATTGTGGGATGGGTGTCATTTAACTGGAACACCACCTTCTTTGGAAGATCATGTATATCGCTGTGATTTTCTTTAAACTTGTCAAGCGCTCTTTGAAGGCTGGCTGAAATAAAG